>NZ_JAUFPZ010000002.1:1557500-1859285 GCF_030409505.1 Zunongwangia endophytica
TTCCATCCCTGTCAGACTGCATTTAAGCCCTGGTAAGGTTCCTCGCGTATCATCGAATTAAACCACATGCTCCACCGCTTGTGCGGGCCCCCGTCAATTCCTTTGAGTTTCATTCTTGCGAACGTACTCCCCAGGTGGGTTACTTATCACTTTCGCTTAACCACCCAGCCCTCAATTAGGCCGGACAGCTAGTAACCATCGTTTACGGCGTAGACTACCAGGGTATCTAATCCTGTTCGCTACCTACGCTTTCGTCCATCAGCGTCAATATATTATTAGTGATCTGCCTTCGCAATCGGTATTCTGTGTAATATCTATGCATTTCACCGCTACACTACACATTCTAACCACTTCATAATAATTCAAGATCTACAGTATCAATGGCAGTTCTCCCGTTAAGCGGAAGACTTTCACCACTGACTTATAAATCCGCCTACGGACCCTTTAAACCCAATGATTCCGGATAACGCTTGGATCCTCCGTATTACCGCGGCTGCTGGCACGGAGTTAGCCGATCCTTATTCGCAGAGTACCGTCAGCCCTTTACACGTAAAGGGGTTTCTTCCTCTGTAAAAGCAGTTTACAACCCATAGGGCAGTCTTCCTGCACGCGGCATGGCTGGATCAGGCTCTCGCCCATTGTCCAATATTCCTCACTGCTGCCTCCCGTAGGAGTCTGGTCCGTGTCTCAGTACCAGTGTGGGGGATCTCCCTCTCAGGACCCCTACCTATCGTTGCCATGGTAAGCCGTTACCTTACCATCTAGCTAATAGGACGCATACTCATCTCTTACCGTAACCTTTAATCACTAATCGATGCCGATCAATAATACTATGAGGTATTAATCCACGTTTCCATGGGCTATCCCTCAGTAAGAGGTAGATTGTATACGCGTTACGCACCCGTGCGCCGGTCGTCAGCAAAAAAGCAAGCTTTCTTCTGTTACCCCTCGACTTGCATGTGTTAAGCCTGCCGCTAGCGTTCATCCTGAGCCAGGATCAAACTCTTCATCGTTGTTTCATTATTTTGTAACAATCAAATCGTAAGTTTGCGTTCTTATATAAATAAGAAGTTTAAAGCTCAAAAGACGACTTTCTAGTCTTAATTCTTAATTCTACACTTCCATTTCTTAAAATTACAATAAAGTAATTTCAAGTAATGTCGTTTGTCAATTCAATATGTCAATGAACTCATTTAAAAGTCCGGGATAAAAATCCCTTCGATAGAAATAAAGGACTCGAACCTTAATACAACCCCAAGCGGTATTTCCTAGTTAATCAGTATTTTAAGAGCGTTTTAAGTTTTTCTTAAAGCGGCTGCAAATGTACAACTCTTTTTAAAACTCACAAGTAAAAAATAAAAATATTTTTTCTTAATTTTAAACGCTACTTACAAAGAACATCGCTGTCAAAGCGGCTGCAAATATACAACCCTTTTTCTTTAACCACCAAAACTTTTTTTAAGTTTTTTTTTCGATCCCTTCTTCCGTATTTATCAATGAACTCCCACCTTTACAGCCAATCATTCCGGCGCTAAGCGGGTGCAAATATACGCCCCTTTTTTCGCACAAAACAAACTTTCAAATCGATTTTTTTATCGATCTGGAAAAATAATTTATAAAACGCTGATTTAAATAGTGTTGAAAACAACTAAGATAGACAAAAAAAACTTACCTCCAAAAAAATTTGATTAGAACTAAAGTACATCCCATTTATCAGTAAGCTCTAGAAAGTCAAAATCTAGTGCCGAGCCTTGCGGTTCTAGGACATTTCTCTGGAAAGATCTTTGTAAAATGTCCTCTATAATATAATCTTCTTCATTATTAATAGGGTCATATTCTTCTTTTAGCGAAATTTCGAATAGACTAGCCGTTGTGTTATACCAAAAAGCTCTCCATCCACTTTTCAGCTCCTTGATTAATTCGAAAGTAGTAATTCCAGTTTGTCGATGGATGAGTTTTACCAAAATTTGCCCTTCGGTATGCGTCATTTTTTTCAACTCCTCCGCAAATTGATCTTCTATATAATTTTGGACGATTTTAGTATACTTTTTTCGATCTCTTTTTGACTTGATACTTTCTAGCCTATCGTTGAGAGCGGTAAGACGTTCTGCTGCTAATTTCGCATAAGGATAAACCTTTCTAGTCTTCCTTCTTAATATAAGGTATCTTCTTCTATCGGTATTATTTTTAAAATGAAGTCGTTTAAGAATCAACACTTCATCTAAATCTATACTTTCCCGAACTATAGAATCGCCGGCGATAATCATATACTTTTTATCCTCTTCTTCAGAATCTTGTATAGTATCGTCTTGTGCTCTAACTTCTATTATAGATATCAAGCAAATAAGAAATAATAAATGTGTTTTCACCTGCGCGTTATTCAGCATAAATCAAAAGAAAAATATCCAAAATCATTCCAAAATTAAACATTATCCAATTGTGTTCAATTTTATTCTTATTAAATTCGCTACAAATCACAAATAAATATGAGCAAAGACAGTATTTTAGATAAAGAATCCATAGATTTCTTAGAGAAGTATTTAAATAATGCAGCACCGACTGGTTACGAGTCTGAAGGACAAAAACTTTGGATGGACTATCTTAAACCTTACGTAGATGAATTTATAACCGACACCTACGGAACCGCTGTTGGTGTTATTAATCCTGAAGCTGAATTTAAAGTTGTTATAGAAGGACATGCTGATGAAATTTCTTGGTATGTAAATTATATTAGTGATGAAGGTTTTATATATGTAATTAGAAATGGCGGTAGTGATCACCAAATTGCAGCTTCCAAACGAGTAAACATTCATACTAAAAAAGGAATTGTAAAAGGAGTTTTTGGATGGCCGGCAATACATACCAGAAATAAAGATAAAGAACAGTCACCAAAATTATCGAATATCTGTATTGACGTGGGGTGTACCACTAAAGAAGAAGTGGAACAACTTGGCGTACATGTTGGCTGTGTAATCACGTATCCTGATGAATTTTTTATTCTGAACGAAAATAAATTTGTTTGCCGTGCACTTGATAATAGAATCGGTGGATTTATGGTTGCGCATGTAGCTAAGCTTCTAAAAGAAAACGGTAAGAAATTGCCATTTGGTCTTTACATTACAAATTCTGTACAAGAAGAAATTGGTTTAAGAGGTGCTGAAATGATCACCCAACGAATAAAACCAAACGTAGCTATTGTTACTGATGTAACGCATGATACTACAACTCCCATGATCGATAAAAAGTCCAATGGATTGTCTAAAATTGGTGATGGACCTGTAATCACCTACGCTCCTGCCGTTCAAAATAATCTTCGAGAATTATTGATTGAAACTGCTGAAGAAAAAAAGATCCCATTTCAGCGAAATGCATCTTCCCGATTAACCGGAACAGATACCGATGCTTTCGCTTATAGCAATGGAGGTGTTCCTTCAGCATTAATAAGTTTACCACTTCGATATATGCATACTACGGTAGAAATGGTACATAGAGGAGATGTTGAAAACGTAATAAAATTAATTTACGAGAGTATTTTAAAAATAAAAGACGGTGAAACTTTTAGCTATTTTGAATAAAATCTAGTAATAATTGTTTCAGAAATTATTGAAAAGCTCCTTTTTAGGGAGCTTTTTTATTTTCCTTAAGTATGGTTTCACAATTATTTATTAATCGTACATCTCTTGCTCTATTATATTTACAAAAAAAAGAATATGACACTTTCTGGTGAGGACATCAATGTAATTCTAGAGGAACCAAAAGAAGCAGCCAAAATGGCAAATCTGATTTACGTTTCTGAACATCACCTATCAATTTCTAGAAAAAAAGCAGGAAGAGGATTTTCTTACCTAAAGGATAATGAAAGAATAAAAGACAAAAATAATTTAAAAAGGATTAAAGATCTGGTAATACCACCAGCATGGACTAGCGTAAAAATCTCAAAATTTGACAATGGCCATTTACAGGCAGTTGGAAGAGATGAAAAAAATCGTAAGCAATATATTTACCATCCGATGTGGTCTAAGATAAAAAATGAGTCTAAGTTTTTTAAAATGATCGCTTTTGGTAAAAAATTACCCAAAATTAGAAAAAAAGTTAATCAGGATCTTGAGCTTTCTGGAATGTGTAAGCAAAAAGTACTCGCTCTTATTATTCGATTGATGGAAGAAACACACATCAGGATTGGTAACGATTATTACGCTCAGAAAAACAAAACTTATGGTCTTTCCACTTTCAGAACCAAGCATCTAAAAACTTATGATGATGAAGTTAAATTCGAATTTGTAGGCAAGAAAGGTAAAGAGCATTCTATAAGCGTAGAAAATCCTAAACTTATAAATTTAATAAATCAGTGTGAAGAAATACCGGGTTGGGAACTCTTTAAATTTATCGATGAAAATAACGAAAAGCATACCATCGATAGCGGAATGATCAACGATTACATTCATGAGGTTACAAGTGATTTATTTTCAGCCAAAGATTTTAGAACTTGGTCGGCTTCCAAAATCTTTTTCGAAACCGTGCATGAATTGGGATATATAGAAGATGAAAAGGAAAATAAAAAAACTATCTTAACATCTTTTGATGCCGCCGCAAGTGGACTGGGCAATACAAGAGCTGTTTGTAGAAGCTATTATGTGCATCCCAAAATTGTAGAATCTTATGAAGATGGCAGCATAGTTCCTTATTTTAAAAAAATAAAGAACGATGATTCGAAGAATTACAGCACCTTATCAGAAACTGAAAAAGTAATGCTAAAGCTTATTGAAGATTATGAAATAAGTGTGTAATTAACTTTTTTAAATTAAATTGGACATTCGGTTTAAATAAGACGAATGAAAAATTCCATTGCGCATCGAATTGCTGATTTTTTAAAAGACTTTCCTCCTTTTATATTTTTAAATATTGAAGAACTTCTTGCTATCTCTCAGGAATCTGAAGTACTTTATATAGACAAAGGCAATATTGTATTTCACGAAAATGAGAAAGGACATTCACAATTTTATATTGTTCATAAAGGTGCTATCCAGTTACAAAAATTTAAGAATAATCAATACGAAACTTTAGACACTTGTGACGAAGGCGATATTTTTGGTCTAAGACCATTATTTGCTGAAGAAAACTATATCATGAACGCCATCGCTGAGGAGGAAAGTATTGTATATGGGATTCCTATAGATATTTTTAAACCTCTTAGTGAATCTAATAAAAAGGTAGGTCATTTCTTGATCCAAAGTTTCGCTACCAATACGCGAAATCCATACGCCAGAGAAGATAAAGGAAAACTATTTTCAGGTAACGATGTCATCGAACCTCTTAACGCTGGTCCGCTATTTGAATTGCAACCTGCGCCTGTTATTCGAAAGATCGTTACCACCTCTCCGCAAACCACTATTAGAAGTGCTGCTCAATTGATGAGTAAACGCAAAATTGGTTCGGTTATAGTTACTACGGAAGATGATCTTCCGGTGGGAATTCTAACTGATGAAGATTTCAGGGATACCATCGCTACGGGACAAATTTCTATCGATACCACTGTTGAAAAAATTATGAGCTCCCCGGTAATCTGCTATCCTAAAAGTGTAACCATTGCGCAGGCCCAGATTACGATGATGAAGCATAACATCAATCACATTTGCATCACCGAAGATGGAACTCCAAACACCCGAATGATAGGAATTTTATCTGAACATGATATTATGGTATCTCAGGGTAACAGTCCTTCGGTATTAATGAAAGCGATTCAGCGTTCTAGAAGTACCAAGGAATTAAAAAAAATTAGAAATAAAATTAATCTTCTGTTAAGTGGTTATATTGAAAACAATATTCCGTTAACCCATATTTCAAAATTGATCTTTGAGCTTAATGATGCTACTATTAAAAGGGTTATTTCCAGATGTGTTGTTAAACTTTTGCAAGAACCGCCGGTAAATTTTGCCTGGTTAAGCATGGGTAGCCAAGGGCGTAAAGAGCAGTTACTGCAAACCGACCAGGATAATGCAATTATATTTGCCGATCCACCTGAAGGAAAATTAGAAGAAACAAGACAATATTTTTTACAGCTTGCTACCAAAGTCAACAAGAGATTAATGATTGTTGGTTACGAATATTGTCCTGCAGATATGATGGCTAAAACTCCAAGATGGTGTTTAAGTTTAAGTGAATGGAAAGCACAGGTTTCTAAATGGATCAAAGAACCGGGGCCAGATGAGATCTTACTTTCTAATATCTTTTTTGACTACGATATTACTTTTGGTGATATTAATTTAGCCAATCAACTTTCAGATCATATTCTAAGTTTGATTGAAGGAAACCGCAAATTTCTTACTGTAATGGGTGCCAATGCGCTACGGAATCCTTCGCCACTCGGATTTTTTAGACAATTTCTGGTAGAGCAGGATGGCGAGAAGAAAGACTTTTTTGACATTAAAAAACGTGGATTGCAACCTTTAACTGAAGCTGCCAGACTTTTAATTTTATCCTATAAAATCAAGAATCTTAGTAATACAGCAGAGCGCTTTGAACGTTTAGCCCAAATAGAACCTAAAAACAAAGAACTTTTCGAAGGCTGTGCTTACGCATCGAAAGCTTTACTGAAATTTAGAACCAAACAGGGATTACAGAATCGAGATAGTGGGCGTTTTATTGATCTTTCGAAATTGAGCAAAGAAGATCGAATGAAATTAAAACGTGCTTTTAAATCGATAAAAGCTGTTCAGGAATTAATTAAGGTTAGATTTGAAACTTCAGTCGTGCTACAATGATAAACTGGTTTAAAAAAGATGAATCTGATCTACCGGAATTCTGGCAGAAATATTCAGCTAAATTCAACATAGATCAAAAAGAACAGCTTATTACTGACACCACTTTTGTTGTTTTAGATACTGAAACAACAGGATTCGATCAAGAAAAAGATCGAATATTAAGTATTGGCTGCGTAAAAGTTCACAATAATAAATTGCTAGTATCCAATAGTTTTGAAGTTTATTTGAAACAAGAGGCCTTTAATCCTGATACGGTAGAAATTCACGGACTCATAAAACACGAGCGTTTTGATACTTTTACTGAAGAAAAAGCACTTCAGTTATTGCTCAAGTATTTAGGGAATTCAGTTTTAGTTGCGCATCATGCGGGATTTGATGTGAATATGCTTAATGCTGCACTGAAGAGAAATCAACTTCCGAAGTTAAAAAACAGAGTACTCGATACAGGCGTTTTATACCGAAAGACGAGAATCATTTCCAACTTTATAGATCAGCACAAAAATTATAGTTTGGATGAAATTGCGCTTGCTTATAATATCGATCTAAAAGATCGGCATACCGCAATTGGTGATGCATTTATTACTGCAATAGCTTTTCTAAAAATATTAGGAAGGTTGAAACGAAAAAAATTGAAAGAACTCCTAAAAATGTAAGTCCGGACTTTTACATCCGGACTTAAAAAAATCATATATTTTTCTGAAATAGATCTACATCGCTTCTGCGATAATAGCTTCTACCACCTCTGGATTTAATAACGTTGAAGTATCTCCTAAATCTGAAGTATCATTCGAGGCGATTTTACGTAAAATACGACGCATAATTTTACCACTTCTGGTTTTAGGCAAGCCTTCTACAAACTGAATCTTATCTGGTTTTGCAATAGGCCCAACTTTTTCTGATATCTGTTGATTAATCTCTTTTCTTAAATTATCACGCTTACGACTTTCACCAGATTCCTTTAAGATCACAAAAGCGTATAATGCATTCCCTTTAACATCGTGAGGGAAACCTACAACCGCACTTTCTGCAACCGCCGGATGCTCGTTAATTGCATCTTCTATTGGTGCGGTTCCTAAATTATGACCCGAAACAATTATTACATCGTCTGTTCTACCTGTAATTCTATAATATCCTACCTCATCTCTTAAGGCACCATCTCCCGTAAAATATTTTCCTTCAAAAGTCGAAAAGTAGGTATCCTTATAACGTTCATGATCGCCCCAAACTGTTCTTGCAATCGAAGGCCATGGGAATTTTACGCATAATCGTCCGCTAACTTGATTTCCTTTAATTTCGTTACCATCGTCATCCATCAAACTTGGCTGAATACCCGGCATTGGTAAAGTAGCATAAGTTGGTTTGGTTGGTGTAACATAAGGCATTGGAGAAATCATAATTCCACCAGTTTCGGTTTGCCACCAGGTATCTACAATCGGACTTTGATTTTTACCAATATTATCATTAAACCAGTGCCATGCTTCCTCATTAATTGGCTCACCCACCGATCCTAAAACTTTTAGCGAAGAAAGGTCGTGATTTTCTACAAATTCGATATTGCGTTTTGCCAAAGCTCTAATCGCTGTTGGTGCCGTATAAAATTGGGTGACTTTATGTTTCTCTACAATTTCCCAAAATCGACCATGATCTGGATACGACGGCACACCTTCAAACATTACCGTGGTAGCTCCATTTGCTAATGGGCCGTAAACTATATAAGAATGCCCGGTAATCCAGCCAATATCGGCGGTACACCAGTACACATCTCCTTCAGTATAATTAAAAATATTCTTAAATGTAAATGCCGTATAAACCATATAACCTGCGGTGGTATGCAACATTCCTTTAGGCCTTCCGGTAGATCCAGATGTGTATAAAATAAATAAAGGATCTTCAGCATCTACAATTTCAGGTGCGCATTCCGATGAAGCTTTATCCATAAGAGGTTGTAGCCACTCATCGCGACCATCTTTCATATTAATCTCTTCGCCCGTACGCTTTACTACTAATACAGATTTTACATCTGGACAATCTTCTAAAGCTTCATCTACAATATTCTTTAAATTCAAGGTTTTAGAACCTCTATAAGAACCATCAGATGTAATTAACATTTTACAATCGGCATCAAGTGTTCTTGTCGCTAAAGCTTTACTGGAAAAACCTGCAAATACAACCGAGTGAATTGCACCAATCCTAGCGCAAGCTAAAACAGCATAAGCAAGTTCTGGAACCATAGGTAAATAGATGCAAACCCTATCCCCTTTTTCTATTCCTTTACTTTTTAAAACGTTAGCAAATTTATTTACTTTTTCATGAAGTTGATTGTAGGTAATATGTTGCGCTGCTTCACTACTATCGTTGGGTTCCCAAATAATTGCCGTTTTTTCTCCTCTGGTTAGAAGGTGACGGTCTATGCAATTTTCGGTAATATTAAGTTTGGCATTTTCAAACCATTTAACTTCTGGTTTTTTAAAATCCCAGCTAAGAACATTATCCCATTTTTTTCTCCAGGTGAAATGCTCTTCAGCAATTTCAGCCCAAAAGTTTTCTGGTTCACGTACCGATTTTCTATAAACCTGAAAGTATTCTTCGAGATTTTTAATATGGTAATTACTCATAAATAATAGTTGGTTGTAAGGATTCTTTATTCTACCCTTAAAAATATTGATTTTTTGCTGATTTTACTTATAAAATTCTATGTTTTTGCAAAATTAAAGGCATAAAAAAAAGCGATATGAGTAGTAATCATAGCGCTTTTCTATATTAATAGTATTTGGTTTACCTATTTCAAATAAGCAAGAACATTCTCCTCTACTCTTTTTTCAATATTAGAAACCTCAGCTTTCTCAAATTTCTCACCTGTTATATTTTCGTAGAGTTCGATATATCTCTCGCTTACAGTTTCGATATATTCATCGCTCATAACAGGAACTTGTTGACCTTCTTTTCCCTGAAATCCATTCTGAATTAACCATTGGCGAACAAATTCTTTGGAAAGTTGCTTTTGAGCTTCCCCTCTTTCCTGAAGTTCTTCATAAGTATTTGCATAGAAATACCTTGAAGAATCCGGAGTATGGATTTCATCGATCAAAACGATTTTTCCGTTTTTAGTTTTCCCGAATTCATATTTCGTATCTACTAAAATTAAGCCTCGTTTTTCTGCAATTTCAGTTCCACGTTGAAAAAGCTTTTGCGTATAATCCTCTAAAACTGCATAGTCTTCCACAGAAACAATTCCGCGTTTTAGAATATCTTCTTTAGAAATATCTTCGTCGTGATCACCCATTTCAGCTTTGGTCGCCGGAGTAATAATTGGTTCCGGAAAACGATCATTCTCCTTCATCCCTTCTGGCATTGCTACACCGCAAAGCATTCTTTTACCAGATTTATATTCACGTGCAGCATGTCCCGACAAATAACCACGAATTACCATTTCGACTTTAAAAGGTTCGCAAGCTTCACCAACGGCAACATTAGGATCTGGAGTTGCTTGCAACCAGTTTGGAACAATATCCTGAGTATCGTTCATCATTTTTGTAGCAATCTGATTTAGGATTTGCCCTTTAAAAGGAATCCCTTTTGGCATCACTACATCAAACGCTGAAAGACGATCTGAAGCGATCATTACCAGTTTATCATCTTCAAAAGCATAAACGTCACGTACTTTTCCTTTATATACTGATTTTTGTCCCGGAAAATTGTAATCTGTTTTTGTTAGAGTATTACTCATCTCTTTAAAATCGGTTGATTTATTCTTAATTAATCGTTGTGTTCTATTGTTTTATATGCTGCGATAATCTTTTTCACCAATCGGTGACGAATCACATCTTTGTCATCTAAGTAAACTGTTCCTACACCCTTAACATCTTTTAAAACGAGCAAAGCTTCTTTAAGTCCTGAAACTGTTCTTCTTGGTAAATCGATCTGCCCAGGGTCTCCGGTAATCATAAATTTTGCACTTTTTCCCATTCGGGTTAAGAACATTTTCATTTGAGCATGGGTCGTGTTCTGCGCTTCATCTAAAATCACGAAAGCATTATCCAATGTTCTTCCGCGCATAAAGGCTAATGGTGCAATTTGAATAACGCCTTTTTCGATAAAAGTTTCTAATTTTTCCGCAGGAATCATATCACGTAGCCCATCATATAATGGCTGCATGTAGGGATCTAATTTCTCTTTTAAATCACCTGGCAAGAATCCTAGATTCTCCCCAGCTTCTACTGCAGGACGTGTGAGTATAATTCGCTTTACCTGCTTTTCTTTTAAGGCTTTCACCGCTAATGCTACACCCGTATAGGTTTTCCCAGTACCGGCAGGACCAATGGCGAAGATCAAATCGTTTTTCTTACTAAGATCAACGATTTTTCGCTGGTTTGCCGTTTGTGCTTTTATAAGTCTACCGCTTACACCGTGCACCAATACTTCTCCGCTTTCGCTAGAAGAAGAATAATCTTCTTTACTTTCGCTGGTTAGCACGCGCTCGATAACATTTTCATCTAGTTTATTAAACTTCCCAAAGTGATCGATAAGCATCGTAATTCGCTTATCAAATTCTTCCAGCATTTCTTCATCTCCAAAAACTTTTATTTTACTTCCTCTGGCTACAATTTTAAGCTTAGGAAAGTATTTTTTCAAAAGTTCTATATGTTCATTTTGTTGTCCAAAAAAATCTCTTGGGCTAATCTCTGAAAGTTCAATTACAAGTTCGTTCAAAAGCGTTTGGTTTTAGTTAAAAGTTGGCAGTTACATGCTAAATTTCTTTACCGTTAAATTTGTGTTCCAATAAATCAGACCATATTTTTGCAGACTGATTTGCTGCTATATTTTTAGCGCAATTTTAAGGTGGGAAGCTTAAATTAAAATTATCTTCGCTCCCTATACAAACTTAAGGAAAATTTAGCCTCCAGAACCCAAAAAATATTAACAATCGAATATGGCAATCATCACTTTAACCACCGATTTTGGACAGAAAGATTACTTTGCTGCTGCGGTTAAGGGAGCTATCTATAACGAATTGGATGATGTTAGAATTGTTGATATTTCTCATTCTATTTCACCTTTTCATATTAGTGAAGCTAGTTACATTATTAAAAATGCCTATAGAAGCTTCCCTAAAGGAAGCATTCATATTATAGGAATTGATTCTGAATTAACTCCAGAAAATAAGCATTTGGCCGTTTTGCTGGATGATCATTATTTTCTTTGCGCCAATAATGGAATCTTATCTTTGCTAGCTTCAGAAATTAAGCCTGAAAAGATCGTAGAAATAAACATTCACGATAAAATAGAAAGTAATTTCCCTGTTTTGGATGTTTTTGTAAAAGTAGCCTGTCATATTGCTCGTGGCGGAACTTTAGATGTTGTTGGAAAAAACATCGAGGAGATTAGATACCTGAAGCAGATCGAACCACTAATTAATTCTGATAAAAATCAGATTATTGGTCATGTTATTTATATTGATAACTACGGAAATGTAATTACAAATATTTCCAGGAAGTTATTTGAGACAATTGGTAAAGGAAGAAAATTTACCATTAGTGCGAGAATGGTTACATTCAACAAGATTTATGAAACTTATAGTGATTGCATTAATTTTAAAATAGAAAAAGAAAATCGTGGCGAAGAAGACGGTAAGAAACTTGCGGTTTTTAATTCTGCCGGATATATTGAGCTTGCGATTTACAAGAGTAATCCACTTACCGTTGGAAGTGCTTCCAGCCTATTTGGATTGCAAAATCGTGATACAGTCACCATAAAATTTGAAGCTTATGTTAGTAAGGATCGTAAAGCTGAGCTTTAAACCCGAAAATATTGAAGAATTTCTAAGCATCTTCGAATCTACTAAAACACAAATTAGAGATTTTGAAGGTTGCCGCCATTTAGAACTATACCGTGATAAGCACAATACCAATCAATTTTTTACGTATAGTTATTGGAAAGATGAGAATGCATTAGAAAAATATCGAAATTCGGGATTTTTTAAAGTGGTTTGGAGTAACACAAAAACCTTATTCAACGCAAAACCAGAAGCCTGGAGTGTAGATAAACTTTGGGTTTCAGATCAAAAAGACATGTAATTGTTAGCAATTTTAAATAAAGAAATACAATCCTTTTTTGCCACTCCTATCGGGTATCTTGTTATTGGGATATTTTTGGTAGTTAGCGGCTTATTTTTATTCGTTTTTACGGGAGAATATAATATTCTGGATAGCGGTTTTGCCAATATTAAACCCTTTTTTAATATGGCACCGTGGATCTTTATATTTCTGATCCCTGCTATTACCATGAAGAGCTTTTCCGAAGAAAAAAAACTCGGTACTATGGAGCTTTTACTCACCAAACCTCTATCTATTAGTAAATTAATATTGGGCAAATATCTGGGTGCTTTAATATTGGTGATTCTAGCGATGATACCTTCGATTATTTATGTGGTCACTATTTTCGAATTGGGTAGAATTCCGGGAATTTTGATTTGGGTGCCACTCTAGGAAGTTACTTTGGGCTTATTTTTCTTGGTGGTTGTTATACCGCAGTTGGAATATTTTCTTCAAGCTTAACAAACAACCAGATTGTGGCATTTATCATAGCCGTTTTTCTATGTTTTTTGAGTTTCTTTTTATTTGAAGGAATTTCTGGATTTCAGCTTTTTGAAAATTCAGACTACGGAATTGATTACTTCGGAATTAGTTATCATTATCGCAGCATTAGCCGTGGCGTGGTCGATACCCGCGATCTCATTTACTTTATAAGTTTTATTGCATTATTTCTGAAGCTTACCCATTTCAGAATAAAAAATCTAAGAAATAATTAATCTTGAAGCAGTTTTCTAAATACAAATCCATTCTTCTATTTATCGCCATCTTAATTGCGGTAAATTTTATTGCTTCACAGTATTTTGAACGTTTAGATCTTACACAGGATAAACGCTATACACTTTCTGAAGCTTCCGAGGAAATTATAAAAGACATCGAAGAACCTATTATCATCGATGTATTTTTAAAAGGAGATTTCCCTTCAGAATTTAAAAGATTGCAAAGCGAAACACGCCAGATCCTTGAAGAATATGCTGCTGAAAACCACAATATTCATTTCAATTTCATTGATCCTTTAGCTGAAGGTGGTAACGCACAACAGGTAGCGCAGCAATTTTACAAAATGGGAATGTCTCCCGCCCGAGTAAACGTAATGGAAAATGGACAAAATAGCGAGACTATTATTTTCCCCTGGGCGATGGCTAATTTTGGTAAGAAATCAGTGAATATTGGTTTATTGAAGAATCAGCTTGGCAGCAGCGACGAAGAACGTGTAACCAACTCTGTACAGCAATTAGAATATGCTTTTACCGATGCGATTAGCAAATTAATTTATCCCAGAAAAAAGAAAATTGCTGTTATGCGCGGTAATGGTGAATTGCCCAACGCTAATATTGCCGATTTTGTAAAGACGCTTCAGCAATATTATTTTATGGCGCCATTTACTTTAGATTCGGCTGCTGTGAATCCGCAAAAAACACTTCAGGAATTAAAGGAATATGACCTTATTATTGAAGCAAAACCTACTGAAGCTTTTACCGAAAACGAAAAGTATATTCTAGATCAATACATCATGAATGGCGGAAAGTCACTTTGGCTTACCGAAAGTGTAGCGATGGAAAAAGACAGTCTTTTAAACCCCGCAGGAACAGCTTTTGCTTTACCCCGAGATTTGAACCTTGGGGATTTCTTTTTTTCATACGGCATCAGAATTAATCCTAGCCTGGTAAACGATATGTATTCGGCACCAATTATTTTGGCAACGGGCAGCGGTAACGATACAAGATTTAATCCTTACCCATGGTTTTACAGTCCGCTTACCTCCTCCCCTAATAATCATCCGATAATTAATAATATCGAAGCGGTTAAATTTGATTTTGCAAATCCCATCGATACGCTTAAAAATGCTGTTGATAAAAGTATATTATTAAGTAGCTCGCCCAGAAGTAAAGTTGAAGGTACTCCGCGTGAAATTAGTTTAGAAATGGTTAGCGAAGAACCCGATATTGCTACTTATAACGGCGGCGAACAAGCTTTAGCGGTTTTACTGGAAGGTTCATTTACTTCAGTTTATAATAATCGTTTAAAACCATTTGAAATTCAGCATAATTTAAATGAAAGTAAACCAACCGAAATGCTGGTGATCGCTGACGGCGATGTGATTAAAAACGATATCCAACAAGGCGCTCCGTTAGAACTTGGATTCGAAAAATATACCGGTACTACTTATGGTAATAAAGAGTTTTTGCTGAATACGGTAAACTACATGCTGGATGACCGCGGACTTATGGATATACGCACCAAGAAAGTAACTATCGCTTTTCTAGATCCTCAGAAAACAGCTGAAGAACGTACAAAATGGCAACTACTAAACATAGTGCTTCCTTTAGTGATTTTAGGAATCTTTGCTTTGGTCTACACCTGGATGCGCAGAAGGAAATATATTAGGAAGAAATAATTACTTCAGAAAAACTCCAATTTCAACATATTAACAATCATTACGCTTCATTTTTTAAAAACCTACTGGAAATGAATCGCTTAGTTATTAACAAATTCAATTTAATGTTAATAAAAACTGCTTTGGGCAGCTTCTATTTTTCATGGATTAAAATATCTTTGTAGGTGATTCTAATAAATCAATAAAAAGCCAATGAAATTTATTGTATCCAGCAGTTATTTGCTGAAACAGCTTCAGATACTAGGTGGGGTTATTAATAATAACAACACTTTGCCAATATTGGATAATTTCCTTTTTGATTTGAACAATGACGAGTTAACGGTTTCTGCTTCAGATTTAGAGACAACCATGTCTGCTAAATTAAATGTAGAGTCAGAATCCGAAGGAAAGATCGCAGTACCGGCTAAACTTCTTTTAGATACGCTAAAAACATTCCCAGAGCAACCACTTACATTTGTTGCCGAGGATAACCACACCATCGAACTTAGTTCTAATCACGGTAAATATGCTTTAGCCTATGCTGATGGAGAAGAATTTCCTAATCCTGTAAGTTTGGAAGATCCAAGCAACACGGTTATCGAAGGTGATATTCTTTCTTCAGCTATTAGCAAAACTATTTTTGCTTCTGGTAACGATGATCTTCGCCCGGTGATGAGTGGTGTTTTCTTTCAGTTCTCTACAGATGGTTTAACTTTTGTAGCTACAGATGCGCACAAACTGGTTAAGTATTCTCGTGAAGATGTAACGGCTTCGCAAACGGCAGAATTTATTATGCCTAAGAAACCACTAAATCTTTTAAAAGGAATTTTGGCAGGTAGCGAAAGTGAAGTTGTTATTGAATATAATGATAGCAACGCTAAGTTTACTTTTGATGATACTACGTTAATTTGTCGTCTTATCGATGGTAAATATCCAAACTACGAAGCAGTTATCCCAAAAGAGAATCCTAACAAACTTACAATTGAGCGTAATCAATTTTTAAGCTCTGTGAAAAGGGTTTCTATTTTCTCGAATAAAACGACACACCAGGTACGTTTAAAAATTGCTGGAGCTGAATTAAATATCTCTGCGGAAGATGTTGATTACAGTAACAAAGCAGAAGAACGTTTAACTTGTGGTTACGAAGGCGACGATATGCAAATTGGTTTTAACTCTAGATTTCTTACTGAAATGCTGAATAACTTAAATTCAGATGAAGTACAATTAGAAATGAGTTTACCAAACCGTGCAGGAATTTTAACTCCGGTTGATGGACTAGATCCAGGAGAAAAAATTACCATGCTTGTTATGCCGGTTATGCTTAATAGCTAGTAAAAAATTATATCAGATTATATAAAATTAAAACCCATTCAGGAAACTGAATGGGTTTTGTTTTTGATTGATGTCTAAAACTGAAGTTGATGCTTCAGCCTGATATTATATAATTATTTGATAATTTTAATAGTGAAAGGATAAAAAGCTGGCTCCCCATTAGACGCTTTAATCGCATTTATTATTGGGAATATAAATCCAACGATACCTATTACGATTAAAAGAAATATTCCTAATCCAAATAGAAAAACTAAAGGAATACAGATCATTGAATAAATAAATAAACTTATCTGAAAATTCATAATATCTTTTCCTTGCTCGTCCATATCATGAATTTTATCTTTTTGTGTTGCCCATAAAATAAGCGGTACAATAAAACCTCCAATTCCGGTAACAAAATCTAATAACTGACTCAAATGCATGATCATTAACATCTGCCTGTCTTCTCTCATTGCTGTGTACGTTTCCATAATTTTTTGATGATATTTGATGGTTAATAAAGTCCTTTATAAAAAGGACTACACTTAAAAGACGAGTATCGAGAAGGAATGTTACAGATTTTTGCAAAATTCTTGAATACGCTCTTTCTTTATTATCTTTGCAAACATGAAATTAAACGATACCATTGTTGCGCTTGCCACACCTTCTGGTGCTGGAGCTATTGCTATTATCAGAGTTTCTGGACCAGAAGCTATTTCTATTGTTGCTCCACTTTTTAAAGCAAAAAGCCGTAAAAAAATAGAAGACCAGCCTACACATACGTTGCATTTAGGCAATATTGTAGATGGGCAACGCAATTTAGATGAAGTTTTAGTTTCAGTATTTAGAGCTCCAAAATCGTATACAGGTGAAGAAACAATAGAAATTAGTTGTCATGGTTCTCCTTACATTCAGCAGGAAATTATACAGTTATTGGTAAGAAGTGGTTGTCGCTCTGCGGAAGCAGGTGAGTTTACACTTCGGGCGTTCCTAAATGCTAAAATGGATTTGAGCCAGGCTGAAGCGGTTGCCGATTTAATTTCTTCGGAAAACGCCGCCTCTCACCAAATGGCGATGCAACAAATGCGCGGTGGTTTCTCCAATGAAATTCAGCGTTTACGAGAAGAATTATTGAATTTCGCCTCTCTTATTGAATTGGAATTAGATTTTGCTGAAGAAGATGTAGAATTTGCCAATCGCGATCAGTTTAGAGATTTAGTTGCCCGAATTCAGAAAGTTTTAAAACGCCTAATTGATTCTTTCGCAACCGGAAACGTATTGAAAAACGGAATTCCTGTTGCTATTGTTGGAGAACCAAATGTCGGAAAATCGACCTTACTAAATGCGCTGCTCAATGAGGATCGTGCTATAGTTTCTGAAATTGCAGGAACCACTCGCGATGTTATCGAAGATGAACTTGCCATAGGAGGTGTTGGTTTTCGATTTATCGATACCGCCGGAATAAGAGAAACCAAAGATGTTGTTGAAAGCATCGGAATTAAAAAAACATTCGAGAAAATTGGCCAAGCTCAGGTGGTGATTTATCTATTTGATACATCACGATTAAGCAAGATTGAATTTACGGAAGGAAGTGTAGCTAAAGATCAGCTACAAGGCAATGAAACTTCGCTGAGTATGATTCAGGTTGAAATTGAAAAAATTAAAAACAAATATCCGAAAAAGCCATTGGTAATTATCGCCAATAAAGTGGATCAATTGACAGAAGAACAAACAGAACAATTAACGTCGAGAATTCCAGATCTTTACCTGCTTTCCGCAAAAACTGGACTTGGAGTTGAGGAATTAAAAGATAAATTATTGAATTTCGTAAATACTGGCGCGCTTCGAAATAATAATACCATCGTAACGAACAGCCGCCATTACAACGCGTTGCTAAAAGCGCTTGAAGAAATTAATAAAGTTGAAGACGGTTTAAATATGGAACTTCCCGGCGACCTTATGGCCATCGATATCCGCCAGGCACTACATCATTTTGGAGAAATAACCGGAGAAATAACCAATGACGATCTACTAGGGAATATTTTTGCTAATTTCTGTATCGGCAAATAAATGAACTAAAAATTACTTAATAAAACTTAAAAAACCTCTATTTTACAGCGTTTTACAGAGACACCTAAAGCTACTAATTATTAATTTTTAGTAAATTTTAGGTGTTTTTTGTACCTCCATTGTACCTCAATTTCTATATTGTACGTCGATAAAAATTCGGGAGAAATTATGAGACTTAGCGTCACTTATATTTACTTAAAATATCTTAAACACATCTAAATACACTTAAATGTCTACAAATATTAGAATTGAAAAAATATGTGAGTATTGTAATAAGGAGTTTGTCGCAAAAACATTGAAAACAAAATATTGCGGTCATACTTGCAACAATAGAGCATATAAAGCAAAAAAGAGAGAAGAAAAATTAAAGCAATTGACAACAGAGAAGAAAGATTCTACTTTGCCAATCCCGTCTCCTTCTCTTCTACATACTATTCAAGACAAGCAAATTCTTACAGTTAATGAGGTGGCAAAATTACTTCGTTTATCCAAGGCAACTGTTTACAGGATTATCAAGGAAGGTAAATTAAATGCAGTAAAATTTTCAGAGAGAAATACGAGAATTTATCGAAGTGAAATTGACCTATTTGACCATAAATCTATATAACAAATGGCTAACGTTACACTCAGACATAAGAAGATATCTAAAGGACGACTTAGCTTATATTTGGATTATTTTCCAGAAATTATTAGTCCCAAGACTGGCAAACCAACTCGTCGAGAATTCTTGAAATTGTATATTCATGAAAATCCAAAAAATGAAATTGAGAGAAATCACAATTCGACTCAAGTTCAACTCGCAGAACATATTCGTGCTAGGCGTCTAATGGATTTAAGAAATAAAGAATATGGACTTAAGGAACATATAGATATAGATGTAAACTTCTATAACTTTTATAACTCAGTAGTTACGGAGTATTATAATAATGGGACAAAAGGAACTTATAGTGGTTGGAAATCATCCTTAGACTATTGGGAAAAATATATAGGAAAAAATCTAAATAGTAAACAACTTCTCCCCTATCATATAATTGAATATCGAGCATTTCTGCTATCTACTAAATCAAATAAAAGCGAGACCAAAAAACTATCTAGAAACACGGCTTCCTCTTATTACAAGAATTTTATAAACGTTCTAAAGAAAGCATATAAACACAAATTACTTACTTCCAATTTAGCTTTGGAAGCGGAATATATTAAAGAGGAAGAAACGCATCGTGAATATCTCACAGAAGATGAGCTTAAAGTACTTTGGAAAACTCCAGCAAAATTATCTTTTTTAAAGTCAATAGCATTCTTTTCGGTAATGACGGGTTTAAGATTTTCAGACATTGCAAATTTGAAGTGGAACTCCATAATGCATGATTCTAAACTCGGTCACTATATTCGGCTTAAAGAGAAAAAGACCGGAAATATTCAAAACCATTTTATTCCCTCTAATGCATATAACTTATTACCTGAAAGAGGTAATAACGAAGAATTTGTTTTCTCAGGACTTGAATATTCAAAAATTGTTCGACCTCTAAAAGAATGGATCGAAGAATCAGGGATTAATAAAAAGATCACTTTTCATAATTTCAGACATACATTCGCTACGCTGCAATTGTCTAAAGGAACAGATATTTACACCGTCTCTAAAATGTTAGGTCATAAAAATGTAGCAACCACGCAGATTTATGGGAAAGTTATGGATCGCCAAAAAATAGAAGCCGCTAACAAAATGAATTTAAATTTCGATGAATAATTTCAAACTATATCAATATCAGTATAATTCTACTATTAAAAGAATTGAAAAGCTCTTAATATCCTATTTGAAAACCGAAAGAATTAAAGGAAAATGCTTTAACAATCTAGGAAATAAAATTGAAAAACGCTTAAATGAGGAGATTGAGTCTTTAAAGATTAAATTAAATGATG
This sequence comes from Zunongwangia endophytica, assembly GCF_030409505.1. NCBI lineage: Bacteria > Pseudomonadati > Bacteroidota > Flavobacteriia > Flavobacteriales > Flavobacteriaceae > Zunongwangia > Zunongwangia endophytica. Next base: position 1,578,026 of record NZ_JAUFPZ010000002.1, read on the forward strand.
AAAAATATAAAAATGGATTACTTTTTTTCAAAAACAGCTATAAAGAATACGGAAAAAATCATCTAGAAAAATATTTTCAATATGATTTTGATGCAAGCTTAAAGAAATTAAACAACCAAGAAAAGCTCAATTTTTTATACCTTATCAGTAGATATGAAAGCTTTTTTACTTCTGTTGCAAATTTTGAAAATGCAAGAAATCACTACCAATTAATTTATGAACTAAATAAAGGTTGGAAAAAAATCGATTTAGACTATAACACAAATCCATTACAATCAAAATTTCATGAAAAACTACTTGAAGATAAATATGGCAGCACAAAATCTTTGAATCAAAGTTCTTCGCATTCGTATTCTTTTCAAGAAATTATTCTTTTGTCTCATTATCTCCTCAATCAAGATTGTCCTCAATCAGAAAAAATCAGAATCATCGAATTTATTATATCCAGTAATCATTCTGGCAATCAAAAAATATCAAAAAATTTTTATAATCAAGTTAGATTAGGGCCTAAATATTTAGGTAAAAAAGAAAGCATTAAAAATATCAATTCTTTATTAGAAAAATTAAATAGTATCCAATTCAAATTTATCAAAGGAGAGTTGAAATTAGATTTGAAAAAACTAAAAAAGTAAAATTATCAATTACTTTTAGCCAACTTCATATAATCAATTAATTGTTTTACAATTAATTAAGTGAAATAATTTAAATTATCTATAAATTATTTAATTGCAATAACTCCTACCTTCTTCTTTCTTCGCCTCATCATTAAAACTCAAAATAACTCAAAAATGAAGAAGGTAACTTATGAAATCACAGAGGAAAATGCTATTATTTTCATCAAATCACTTCTATCTCTTATAGAAGAAGAAAAAAATCAGGAAAAAGAAAAATTCTTAACTATCGAAGAGCTTTCCGAACTAATTGGCTATAAGAAAACTTCAATTTATGGTCTCGTTCAAAAGAACAAAATACCCTACCATAAAAAAGGTAAACTATTCTTTTTAAAATCAGAAATCATCACCTGGTTAAAAGAAGGAAAAAAGTCTTCGCCATCAGATATTCAGAAAAAAGCAGAAGAGTATCTATTCAAAAACAGCATTATATAATTTTAAAATCATCAATCATGCAGAATCAAATTCATCAATCAGATTCAATATCAGCTTATCCATTGTTCGAAGATAAGCTGCGTAATATCAGGAAAAAGATTAATCAAATCATAAACTTTAATCACCCCACACCTTCTCATACAAGGAATAGCTTATTCCAATTAGACAACTTAGTTGAAGAATTAATTACACTAATGCGTCAAAAACCTAAGATCAGTAATAAAAATCTTGAGTATATATCTAATGAACTATATAAACGCGATAGAGAGATTAATGGCGTAAGGCTCACTATTCTTTTTTACGAAAATTCAGATATGTCGAAGTTGGCAAGTGCAACAGTAAAACTTGGAAAATAATGGAAGAATATTTAAGAATTGGCACTTCTTACTATAAGAAAGTAAGAAAACCTCAACTTTTCGGAGCGACACAAACAACCATTATTTCTTGGACTAGACAAGCAATATTAGATGATTATGGAAAGGATTATTTATTAGATGTAGAACGCTATGAGGGTTTTATAACAATTCCCTCACATACCAACTATCAGCAAGTTGTAGATGGTTTTTACAATAAATATCATAAACTTAGCCATAAGTTAAAAAATGGAAACAATGAATGCCCTAATATCACTTATAAATTTCTACAACATATTTTTGGAGATCAATTAAGCATTGGGCTGGATTATCTAACTATTCTATGGCGATTCCCCACACAAATATTACCCATTTTATGTCTAGTAAGCGAAGATCGAAGTACAGGTAAAACAACGTTTTTGAATTGGTTAAGTCTTATATATCAAGAAAACTTGACGCTGAATACGAATGAGGATTTCAGAAATAAATTTAACTCAGATTGGGCTGATAAATTATTGATCTGCATAGATGAAGTCTTATTAGACAAAAGAGAAGATAGTGAACGATTAAAAAATCTTTCAACTTCCAAAACCAATAAAGTTGAAGCTAAAGGAAAAGATAAGTACCAAGCAGACTTCTTTAGTAAGTTTATATTATGTTCCAACAATGAACATAACTTCATACTCATAGACGAAAAAGAAATTCGATATTGGGTTAGAAAAATTAAACCCTTAAATAATATTGAGCCGGATTTTTTCGAAAAACTTGAAAAAGAGCTTCCCATATTTTTAAATTATTTGTCAAGCCGGGACATTGTTTCGCAGAAAAAATCAAGAATGTGGTTCACTCCGAATCAAATATATACAGAAGCTTTAGGTATATTGAAAAGAGGAACAAAAAGAAATATCGAAAATGAACTATTAGAAACGCTTGCCGATATGTTTTACAAATTTGAGGTCGATACTATTTGTCTAACTTCTAAAGACATTCAGGATATATTCAATTCATCTGGCCATCGAATTTCAAAACAACAAATTTCCCAAATAGTTGAAATTAAATGGAAACTTGAAAAAACAAATAGCAGCTATAAAAGCCATTATATTAGCAGAGATGCAAATGGCGAGTCGCAAATTTATTCGGAAACGCAAAAAGGTAGATATTATAGCTTCGACAAAAGTTATATCAATTCTTTGTTGAATGTTGAACATACTGTAAGTAACTGAAAATCTAAGTGATAGATACTAAATCAATTCAACATATATTCAACATCACTTTGTTGATTCGTTGTTGATTAGTAAACAGCTGTTTTTAAGTCTATTATGCTTTTTGTTCAACTTTCAACAATTTATACTTGATTAAATTTTATGTCTATAGGATATTCAAGATAGCTTCTTATTCATGTTTTTTTAATTATGCTACCATTGCAACGGCTCCTAAACGGCGCAATCAAATAATATAGACACACCGTTGAAATTGCCGTTGCAACGGTTGTGACACGAAAGATCAATAAGTTTGCGCTATTTTTAAAATTGAAAATTGATTTGAAGGCTTCCCTGTTTTTAAAGTGAATAATTTAAACACAGTTTAAGTTTTTAGTAGCAGTTATTTAGTAAAATCTTACAAATCTCAGCGATGCTAATTTTCTATAAGAACTATAATGAAAGACTTTATAAAATCAAATTAATAAAAGATTTAGCTATATTTTTTATGAGTCCTGCGTGAACTTATTGATTTATAATAATTAGGTTTAAATTCTATATATCCAATTCGGTTATAAAATACTCTGATTGTAGGTTTTATAGGTATTTAACTAACGTATTCTAGTTCTATCCTCATATATAAATTTTTACCTTAAACGCTCAGGGGACTTGAAGACCTTTGAAATATATAATTGTAGTCTAAAACTCACCCAACTTTAGATCAACAGAATTAACTTAAAAGGAACAATCTTTTTACTACCATTTATTTATCAAGCCAATTATATTCATCGAGATACGGATGATGTACTGGATGAATTTATTAATTTTTAAATTCTGTTTTCATCTCTATAAATTGGAATTGAATAAGCATTGCAAACTTATCGATGATTAAATACTAAAAAGTAGTTGATATACGCAAATATGTAGCTAAATGTACACTCTTACGATGCAAGCATCTTTTTTGGATAAAAAGTATTGTATAGGTGAGTAACTTTGATAGCTAACTCCTTGACCTTTATACCCTATTGTTGAGATAGAAAACCGTTATTATACTGGAGAAATGGAATTTTCATTTTTTAATATTTCCTCTAATCCTGCTTAATGCATTAGGGGTAATCCCCAAAATGCTGGCAAGTTGTTTTATGGGCATTTTTCGAATAAACTCTTTATTTTCCATCAGTTTTAAATAAATACCTTCAGCAGTTAAGGTTTGATAATTTACATTTTGTTCAATTTGCTGAATACAAATGTCTTCCCAAATTTTACGCCCGAACTCTTGCCAGACAGGAAAGCGCGCGTATAACGTCTCCATATCAGCACGTTCGATAACCAGTAACCTGGTTTTATCAATTGTCTCAATTGTAAATTGGGTAGGTTTTCTAGAAGCCAAACTACTAATCTCCGTAATGAATTCCCCCTCAAAAAATGCCCAGGCCGTGTGTTCATTTTCATTTTTATTCGAAAAAAAGCGTAATCCTCCAGAAATGATAAAATAATATTGATTGGCAATCTGTGCCCTTTTAAGTACTACCTGATGCGGCGTATATTCCTTTTCCTGAAATTTTGAAAGCACTTCCTGTAATATTTCATCCGTAATAAAAACTTTTGATTGTATAAATTGAGTAAATGATTTCATAAGTTGAAAACCTTTTTATTCCATTTTTAATACGTCAACGGTAGTTCATCTGCATAGTATTCAAAAATAGGGAAATCAATTGTCTTTTGTGATGCTAAGTTTAGTTTTAAATATGCTAAAAACGATAGACTTACTTATAGCTCAGGGTCATTTAGGAAAGTATTTACATAATCTTTTATCGAATTTGCTTGAGCAATATAAAGAAATTTTGGCTGCTTTCGTTTAACCTAGAGAAGAAGGGAGTACTATACTATACTCCCTTTTCAGTTAGTTAGTTTAGAAAATGAAGCAAGGAATCAATGACGGCCTGCGGATTTTCTTCATTAAAATAGTGTCCGGAACCTTCTACCTTAATTACTTTTACATTTTTTGCAATATATGGTAAACCTTGCTTCATAAATTCGTAGCTGCTTTCGCTGGCCATCCCCAGAACCGGCATTTGCAGGGTGTCGTAAGTATTCATATCCTTGATGTCCTGTTCAAAAGCCTGGTACCAGGCATTGGATGCCCTAATGTTTTCAGGCCGATTATAATGGTAGGCGGCAACTTCCCGGTCAAAATCACTCATTTTAGCATCATCCAACATTACGTAAGAAAACAGCCAATCTAATAGGTACCTAAACCGGCCTTCCAATAGCTGTTCTGGTAATTCCTTGACCTGATTAAAAGCCATCCACCATAAAAAAGGCGTCTTATCATTTATTTTATCTCCAAAAGTTCCCGGCATAGGGAGCAGGCTCATTTCCCGCATTGCTTCGCTCGGGTGGGCGCCATCCATCAGGATAAGTTTATCCACGGCCTGCGGATAATTAAAAGCAAAACTTGAAGCCACCATCCCACCAATATCGTGTCCCAATACGTGTGCTTTTTGGATCCCCAGTTTGTTGATCAGTTCAAAAATATCTTTAGCCATCGTCTTTTTGTCGTAGCCATTAATGGGTTTATCTGAGCTGCCCATTCCCCGAATATCTACTGCAATTACAGTATATTTTTTTGCTAGCTCCGGTATTACCTTATGAAAAGAATACCAGGTTTGCGGCCAGCCGGGAAGGCAAATAAGCGGTTGCCCAGTACCACCTGCAACATAATGTAATTGAATATTATTTACCGTGATCAGATGGCTGGTAAATCCCGGTAATTGCTTGACCAATTCCTTATCTGAATATTGAGCTTGAGTTTCCATAGATTTTTACTTTTTAATTACTTGGGCTATTGATGTCCACTTAATATCTGGATAGCGGTTGTTGTCCAGTTTTAAATGATGCACCAAAAACATACTGTGCAGGTATTGCATTTGTTGCCAATCGGCATACAGTTCTTGTTCGCCCTGCGGACTGGATTTTCTCTTTTCCTGGATTACAGTAGCGAAATCTTCTAAGGATCCACCATTGATCAGTTCAAATTCTTTATCAAAAAATTGTTTTCCAAGCGCTACAAAATCATTTGGACTCGAACTAAAACTGGCAATATGCAGGTTTCGGGGAGTCTTATCGTCCAAAGCTACTTTGGCGGTGTATTGGGCGGTATCTTCTACCGTTGTAAAATCGATTGAAAAATCCTGTTTTTCCCCGTAAAAAAGTACTTTTCCTTCTTTTACATTGAATAATGGAAGGTTGTAGTTTAAGAGATAGGCAAAAGCCCCGTTAAAAATAGAAGTAGACTGTATAGGTTGTTTATCCAAATAGACCTTAAATTCTTTCCTGAGGTCGAAGTTTCGATTGAAACCTTTACCCATTTGCGTAAAATCTGTCGAAAAATCGGAAGGAATAAAACGGGGAACCTTAGCAGCAATGGCTGCATCTACCAGGCGCGACTGAAAATCAATAATGGTTTCACCTAAACCGGCTACTGTTGAAATTACGCAGGAAACTCCTGCGCACGCTCTTTGGAGCGCCAGGCGATCTTCCATTTGAAGTGGAATGATGGTTGCCCCACTATTTTTTAAAGGGTTGATTTTTTCTTTATCGCTAGACTCTCTAACAATGGCGATGACTTCAGCTCCTTGTTGCAAAAGATAGTCAGCAATTTTACCACCAAGCATCCCGGTAGCACCGGCAATTAAAATTTTCTTTTTCATTATTGTAGATTTTTTCAACACTATAGTTCAAATGTATGCCGGAATACCATTGCTAAAACTACCATTTGGTAGGAAAAAGTTACAATGAAAGTTGAGACTGATGAACTTGTGGAACTTCATATACTTAATAAACTGAGAAAAAACAGTACGTGAATCATTATTGAAAATCTATTATTTCTTTTTAAGTAATATCTTTCTGCTCCCATTTAACTCTTGCAATTCCAATTGCAATTTCTCTTGACTTCCCATTACAAATTTGGGGAGCATATATACCAAACGTACTGATTGGCTTTTATAGATCTTAGAAGTCATTTTGTAGGTATAGATCAGTTTCATTTCCAGTTTTTGAAAGGATGATTTTCTTTTTTTGTGCCACTAACGCGGTATACCTTCAGAAAATCAACTTCGAACGTGATTCCCGAAGTATTGATGAGTTACATTACCAGATAGGTTTCCGAAGACAATCGGCTATACCTCCTAGATGAATCTTGATGCCATTATTGTGTTTGATCTTTGAATTTATTCATCGGAGTTTAAGTATATGCTTGCCAAACCGCTTAAAATTTATCTCTCGCTTTATAGAGCACAAGTTAAATGAAGATATGTCAAAAATAATGTAAATTAAAAATTTTCATTGGTTCTAGACCTAATGAAAAAAGAAGAATTGTCTAATTTAGAGCTGTCCGAAAACGGGTAAGTCTTCAGATTGATCTTCCTAAACAATTCGCTCTCCTCTTAGAAGTAATATATGAACTCTTTATTCGGTTAAGAGAATTGAAACAATACTTAAACAAATAAATAGTTTTTTAGTCTTTAGTATGGTTAATCTGCGCTATTAAATTGCTTCTACTGAATAGCTTTAATACACCATTTAGACACCCTAATACGATCTGCAACTGCTTTGCAACGGCTAGCCAACGGTGAAACCTTTCCCGTTGCAACGGTTCGCTTTAAATTTACAACCGCCGTTGCAAGTACGGTTGCAACGGTTAATTTAAACATGAGAAAATAAAAAAACCCAGAGAAATGATAAATATAAAGGGAGATAATATAATCATGAGTTTGATATGTTTTCCCTTTCTGCCACTCTTTTTTCCGAATTCCCAATTAAAAATAACACCCAAGAAACCGTGAGTCGCTATTACTAACATTAAAACTGAAAACCAAAACATTCTATCTATCTTTTATCCAATCTATAATCTCATTCCCTACTTCCAAATTCAATTTTCCATCATTTATAATATTTAGCTTACCAATTCCACATGAATGTTCTATATTTTTGTAACTCGAGAAATTAGGGGCATTAGATTGATCGGGAGTTGGATAGAGCAATATTGATTCACTTGAATCCCAGTACTCATTATAAACAAACATTTGCCTAAGATCTTGCGTTGATGGCTTAGAAGATCCTATATTTTTCCATTTAGTATCGATAATGGTTATCTTCTCATTTTTTCTAACTACAATATCTGGTCGAATAGTTACATTCTGCCAAAATCTTTTAGAACGTTGGCCATAAACTTCAATATGATCTTCAGACTTTCGTGCTGAATATTTGATTCTATTCAATATAAATTCTTCCCAAAGAGAATTCATATCAAAGAGCAGCGCGATCATACTTTCCTGCCCATGTTTGATATTTGGCGCATATTGCAGAATAATAAATCGTGCTATTTCTAGGGCTGTTTTATAAGCTGATGTTTTTCTATTCAATTTTAGGCGAGAGAATGTTCGATGATCGATAGAAACTTGTTTCACTTCTGGAAAATCAAGCTGAACAGATTTACACCTAGAGTAAATAGAACTGCCTTTTGAAAAATTCTCTATTATCGCCAAAGCATAACCTAATATTTGATGAATTAAGTGATCTTTATTGTAAACCTGATGCGTGGTATAAAATCGCTCTTTATGAATTAAGTTTTTCCTTAGATGGCCTGCAAATTCTAATTTCCCTTTTAATGCTTTTACATTTCCAGTTTCTCGATTATACTGTTTAATTAAACCAAGATGGATTAGTTTTTCTACTTCATCCAGAAACCAATCGAAATAAATATCTAAAAGATGTAAATTTTGTTTGGAGACATTCGCATTACCCACTTTTTGAACGTTCAGCTTTTTAGTTACCTTAAGCATACTAATCAATACATCATGCCATAACTTTTTATCTTTCTCTTGGCTATCAATTTTAGGTAAGATTTCGATAGTTAGATCATCAACCTGAAAAACACCTACATAATTCTTAAACTTTACACCATTATATCGTAAATCAAAATAACAATCATTATGTAGTGCATTTAATTTTGACAAAGCAGCTAAATGTTTCTTCTTAAAGATGCTCCCACATTTTAATAGCTGATATTCAAAAACTTGTATATAATTTTTGGAAGACATCTACTTATTAAGAAGCGTTTTTATAGCTTCTTCAATATTTTCAATAGTTTTAAGTTCGTAAGTAACAAATTCATCGGGTACGTCCACCTCATCAAATTTTGCAAATGTGACTTTATTTTCTTTTTTCTGAACGAAACCTTCTCCTAAAATCAAACCTATTTTTCCATAATCATGGTAAAAATATTCCTGAAGTAATGGAATAATTTTATTCTCAAAAACGTACTTCAAATCTTCTGAACTTCGAACTTTTAAAAAATAAGAGTGCCCGATTGTATGATCTCTATCCAATAAAACTTCAATACGATCATTAATAGTTTTTAAGACTTCAGAAAGATTAAAATCACCAAATTGGTGTTCTGAAAGTAACTCTGGTTTCGGCAGTACCTCTTCAAAAGCAAAACGTCTTCTTAATGCAGTATCTAAAGCTTCCACACTCCGATCTGCGGTGTTCATTGTACCAATAATGTAAACATTCCCAGGAATAGAAAAAGGCTTTTTAGAATAAGGTAATTTTACAATAACTTTTTCATCACCGTTGCTTCTTTTATCAGCCTCTAATAAAGTGATTAGTTCTCCAAAAATACTAGAAACATTTCCACGGTTTATTTCATCTATAATAATTACATAGTTCTTCTTTTCGTTTTCAACTTGTGAGATTTTAACGCTATAGTTATCCGTAAGATATTTACCGATTGCAATCGTATATGGCTTCCAATCTCGAATATTTCCATTTAAAATGTAATCCTTAAGCATTTCTTTAGTAATCCCCATCTCAGTCGCACTTTCAGTTTTAGGTATTGCAACTGAAGTTTCTTTAGAATTTATTCTAACTTGAAATGGCTTCTTATGAACCGGCGTTTCGAGCACTATGGTACCCTGTTCGATAACATCGTTTGCATAATTAGAATAAATTTCTTCAAAATTGAAAACATTCTTTTTTTCTGAAGCCTGATCACATATATTCTTGAAAATTCCTGATAATACTTCATACCCAATCTCCCCCTCAGTTGTTGGTGGTATTGGTTTAATCCCTTCTATAAAATCTTCGTAACTATAGGATTGATGAAAGGTTGTAAAAACAATCTGACCATTTTCAAATAACCGATCATATTCATTAACCAAAGATTTTCTCTTATCAATACTATTTGAACCAGTTACTTGAAAACTAGGATTAGCAATCTGAATAGCAAGTTCCTTTGTTTTATAAGTTTTTCCTGTACCAGGAGGGCCGTACAAAATCGTATTTAAGTTTATTACAGACTTTTGTTCTGTTGAAATTTGTTCAGTATTAGAAAAATCATCTATACTCATAATTTTCTTTCGATAGTCTAAATTAAAAACTGCTTTTTCAAAATATTTATTATTACTATTATAACCAGACTTTAAGGAACCTTCATATTCCTTCCTTGTCGATTCTAAAATATCACTTTCATTATAAAGCACATTTTTAAAATCTTTTAGCTTATTGAAAAATGGTTGGGGTGGATTCCCTTTATAATTTTTACTATTTTCTGAAATTCTATTTTCTGAAATTGCTGCATATTTATAGTCATTGTCGCTATATAAATTCCAACAATAACGTTGTCCTACGATAAAATTTAACCGCTTATTTGCAATACTGTAGTTGATCTTGAAGTCGTTAGTTTTCAGATCCAAATGATTTACTATCTTATCCAGAAATGAAAAAAAATTTAGTTTTTCTTCCTCTTTAAATTGATTTAGAACTTTTAGAAGATTTAATTCAGCCTCATCCATTTTATCCTTTAACTTTAAAGAAATATATTGATCCCTTGTAGGTATAAAGTCTTCGTATATTCTCTTTAATTGCAATTTTAGCGAATCTCTTGTTTCAGCATAATCACCAGCTTTAAAACTGTATTTGACTTTGTTTATGGGGATTATTTTCTTATTCTGAAATTTAGAAGAATCTACTTCCCCACCAACAGACCAGTCAGTTAATTTATAACTTGAAAAATTAGTCACAAAGTCTTGAGCTAACTTAGAGAATCTCTGTTTTTCAACAAAGTTTCCTTCTGGATGAATTTCAAAACAGATAAGCTTGCTATAGCGAAAGAGCTCAAAATGAAGTTCTAAAAGTTGTATTTCTGAGTACTCTGGAGTAATGCTTATTAATCTGTATTTATCTGAATTCTTGTCAATCCATTTGTGGTTTATTAAGGGGTGTCCTTCTTTTTTAAGATCATTTTTTATATCATTAAATAACCTAGAAATGAGCTCATCATTACCAGTAAATCTATCTTCAGAATTGTTTGCCATAATTTTAGTTTTAATTTAAAACTATTGCGAAAAATAGCCTTTCATAGCTATACGTTAGTAATAAGATTAATATTTATTTTTCTATTGCCTCATCCCCCTTACCTTCCGGTCATAGATCTCATTAAAAAGCATAGCCTTGAAAAGTGCATTGGATTTATCGTCGGTCATTTTATTATAGAATTCCAGTTTTTTATCAATAAACTTTAAAAGCTCGTCATCTATTTCGCCGTCAAATTTATCTTTGATGTTGGCTTTGGAGTTTCCGGAATTAAAGAAAGACATCAGCTCATCATTCGAGTAAATATTATCCTTGACCTTTTTAAAATCTACCTTATCTTCCTGGGTTAAATCTAGACCGTATGTATCGTTTAGCGTTTTAATAATCTTTGATAATAAATCAAGATCTTCATCATTGGCACCACCTCCACCATCGACAGAAACACCCTGCATCTCACCATCTCCAGATTCCAGTTCGAGTTTTGTGGTATAGGAGTGTTGCACTTTATAACTATCCAGTTCTACATCGTTCACTACATCTAAAGGTAAATTTTGTCGTACATAGGGCAGAACTTTCAATAGTGCGGTTAAAAACACGTATTTCTTCTCTAATTCCACATCTGTAAAAGTCATAATTTGACTTAAAAATCTGTAAAGTCGTACAAACGATCTAGCCACTGATTTAAATTCTGACTGCTCACCATCATTAAACTGATCCTCAAACCTTCTGGAGACTTCCTGAAGGATTGGCTGTAGTTTTTCAAAATTGTCCTCTTCTGAAAAGAATATTTCTGCAAACTTTTCTACTTCCTGATCATAAATCAGGTCATAGTTCTCAATTTCATTGAGCTTATAATATAACTCATTTGCATCCGTAAGATTTTCAATTCTTATAAAATTTTTTCCATAATATTTCTGAAAGTCTTCCTGAACCTGCTCGGGATCATTTACAAAATCTAACACCATGGTTCCTTCTTTACCTCTTGTGGTTCTATTTAATCTGGACAGTGTCTGAACGGTATTAGGTCCACCAAGCTTTTTATCAACAAACATGGTATGTAGTAGAGGTTCATCAAAGCCGGTCTGATACTTATTGGCTACAATTAAGATTCGGTATTTAGGTAGTTTAAATGCTTCCTCTATAAGAAATTTACCTTCTATACCATTCATAGATGGTTCAGTATAATCTTCTCCGGTCTCTTCATCATGTACAGTTCCTGAAAATGCGACTAAAGCTTCATAAGGCAATTTCATATCCCTCATGATATCATCAAATTTCCGTTTAAATCGAACTGCATGAAGTCTAGATTTCGTTACTAACATTGCCCTAGCTCTTCCTTCAATCTTGTCTTGAGTCTCTGCTGCAAAATGTTCCAGCATAATTTTTGCCTTAATCTCAATAGCGTGATCCTGAAGATCTACATAATTATTTAAAACCCTTACGGTTTTCTTTTTATCGTATTCTTTATCATCTATATCACCTTTCTTTAACAATTTATAATAACGCTTAAAGCTCATATAGTTCTCTAATACATCACGAATAAAACCCTCTTTGATGGCCTGTTCCATACTATAAGTATCAAAAGCTTTCTTTTCTCCATCTATTTCAGTTCCAAAAAGCTGAACGGTTTTATCTTTTGGTGTAGCAGTAAAAGCAAATTGCGAGATATTAGGTTGCTGACCTTTTCTCTGAATTTCAGAAGTAATAATATCATCAATATCCTTACTATCATTTTCCTCTTCCGCTGCTTCCTCGAGGCTTAATGCTTTTCGCATGTGCCTAGCTACTTCTCCAGATTGTGAACTATGAGCCTCGTCAATTAAAATTGCATAATTTCGATCTTTATAATTCTGGACTAAATCTGATATGATCCGAAACTTTTGTATGGTAGTTATAATTATTTTTTTTCGATCTTCTATAGCATTTTTGAGATCTTGTGAAGATGACTTATCTCCCAAATAGGCAATCATACCAGTAGTTTTATCCAACTGCCTGATATTCTTCTGTAATTGAGTATTTAAAACCTTTCTATCAGTCACCACAAAAACCGAATCATACATAGACCTTTTATCCGATGGATTCTGATAAAAATTTGCGAGTTTATACGCCAACCAGGTGATCGTGTTAGACTTTCCTGAACCTGCTGAATGCTGAACAAGGTAATTTTTACCAGTTCCGTCTGTTCGAAGTTGATTAATTAAAGATTGAACAGCCCTTCTCTGGTGCCAGCGTGGAAATATTAACTTTTTAGATTCTATTTCCTTTAAACCTCCCGATTTAGGGTCATATACTTTTTCCTTATCAATTTGAAGATTAATATAATTCTGAAGCAAATCCAGTAAAGAATCTTTTCGCAACACATCTTCCCATAAATAGGAAGTAGCGAAGCCATCTGAATTACTATTGTGTAAACTCTTATTGAAGGGAAGAAAAAATGTACTTTTACCTTTTAAGTGAGTGGACATGAAAATCTTCTCGGTTCCCGCGGCAAAATGTACAAGACAGCGTCTAAATTCCAAAAATGTCTCTCCTTTTGGATCACGATCCTGCATATACTGCTTGATCGCATTATGATGGTTCTGACCGGTAAGTGCATTTTTAAGTTCCACAGTAATTACCGGAATCCCATTAACGAAAAAGACAAGATCTATGGAATTATTTTTTTTTTCTGAATACTGGAGCTGGCGAACCACCGCCATTCTATTTTTCTTATACCATTCTTCATGCTCCGGGGTTTTATTAGTAGAGGGTTTAAAATAAACCATATCTAATTTTACTCCGCTCACTTTTACCGGTTCCCGTAATACTTTTAAAGTTTTTTGTTGAGCTAAATACCTAGAAACAGTTTCGGCAATTACTTCATCTACTCGGTTTCCGTATTGTTCCCCGAGCTTTTTATATTTTTTGGGCTGGGTATCCTTTACAAACTGAACCACTTCTTCAGGAATTAGCAGAAGTTTTTTATCATAGCTACTTCTGTCCAACTGATGATATTCTTGTACTGTTTGAGTAAGGTAGTCTACAATATGTTCTTCAAAATGATTTTCTTTAGTACCCTTTGCTCCCATAAATTATACGCTTTCTTTTAGTATTGGTTCCCACTCCCGAACGTCTATCTTTCCTGTCACAGCTTCGGAAATAATAGATTGGCAAAAGTGCCTTAATTTATCAATTTGGTTTTGTTTCTTTGTGATAATCGTATCGATCAGCTTGGTTTGGTGATCCAAGTGTTCTGCGATTTTGGTTTGCTCTTCAAATGAAGGTAATGGAAATCTAGCATTATAAATATCTCCACTCGATAAATGCTTTACCGTAGTGTAATAGGTGAGATCATTAATAATTTGGAGATTGAAAGGCAAAGTGTAATAAAGAAACCGTCTGGAAACATTTTCATTTTCGATTATTCGGCAACATCTTTGATTCAATAAAACATCACCATTTTCCCACCATCTAATATTATAGTCTCCATCCATTCCAATAAGTAAGTCATCTTTTCTTACAATATAGTCATCCTCGTATTCTCCTTTATAATAAGTACTAGTATATCCTTTGGTTATATCTCGAATCCTTAGAATGGGAAAGCCTTCATTTTTATCAAACAAACTTGATTTAAATGCGAAGCCATTTTGAACATAAGCCTCAAATTTATATTGAGAAACAGTCCAATCTGTTGGAATTTCTCCAATCCATTCCACACCACTGTTTTTCATTGGTGCATCTGGATTTAAACCTTTGGTCACCGCTTCATTGATGATCGCCTGCCGCTGCTCTTTTAATTTTTCAATAAGCTGTTGCTTCTTTTCAATAATGTCATCAATCAGCCCGGTTTGATGATCCAGGTATGCGGCGATTTTGATTTGTTCTAATATACTTGGCACGACTATATTGTAACTCTTCAATAAAGAAGATGAAATTTCCATAAAAGTTGAACCAGAACCCAAACTTTGTAAATCTACTTTAGCTGCCAATAAATAATAATATAAATATCTTGAATCTATTTTATTTTCTAATGGCACAAGACCTTTACAGCCCTGATTAGTGGCTGCATTGATTTCAAGTATTCCCAAGTGACCTATTGGTGCTCTTGATGAAATGATTACTGAATTCTTCGGCAGTAATGAGGCGCTACAATTAGCTAATCCTTCTTCAGTAATGGTTCTTCTTGTATCCTTGATTAACTTCCCATTTAATTTACCTAAATCATCAGTAGTTACCCAATTAATAGACCCATTCCAGTATGCATCATTTGAACTTTTAGGTGTTGACCCACCAAAAATTTCAGTGTAATAATTCAACCTGCCAACTGTCCAATGCTCTGGAACCTCCTTATACCATCCATTTTCAATTTTTTTATATGAGTTATAACTTCTAATCATACTAGCAAATCATTTAAAAGTCCGGCAATATCCTTTTCCAGGTCCACGATCTCGGCCTTGATCTCGGCAGCTGGTCTTAAGCCCTTATACTCATAGAAATACTTGGTAAAATTTATGTCATAACCAATACGGGTTTTATCGTAATCTATCCAGGCATCGGGTACGTGAGGTTTAATTTCGGTTTCAAAGTATTGCTCTACATCGGCATTTAAAGGTACATTTTCCTTATCCCGCTTTTTGGAGTCAGCTTTAGTATTCCCTTTAGAATCTTTCTGGATCTCTCCCTTCTTATTCTTTTTAGGTTGCTCTACCGTAAGCTGGTAATAGCCAAAATCCTCGTTTTTAAAAATTTTTGAATACTCATTCTCTTCAAAGTTTTCATACAGCTCCACCAAAGAGTTAACATGCTCCTGGGTTAGTTCATTACGTTTATTACCCAAACTTTTACGGTTAGAGCGGCAGAATAGCGTTCTGGTTTCTTCCTTTCCGTTTAATTCGACCGTCTCGGTAGCATTTCCGTTAATCAGCTGTACCGTTCCTCTGCGATGCGCCTGCTTTTTATTGGTCAGGAACCACAAATAGGTATTGATACCCGTGTTATAGAACATATCTTTTGGCAGCGACACAATACATTCCAGAAGATCCTGTTCGATGATCCAGCGACGGATATCGCTTTCTCCGCTTCCGGCATCCCCGGTAAACAAAGGAGATCCGTTGGTTACTACACCTACTCTACTGCCCTCGCGCTCCATTTTGGATATCATATGCTGCAGGAACAACAACTGCCCGTCTGAAGTTCGAGGAGTTCCTGCATAAAATCTGCCAGAGGGATTTAAAGCTTCGTTCTTGATAAGCACGGCATCTTTCTTCCAGGTCACACCGTATGGAGGGTTTGCCATGATATAATGGAAATTCTTCCCCTGGAATAGATCATTAGTAAAGGTATTTCCATGCTTAATATTATTCGAATCCTCCCCAGTAATCAACGCCTCAGATTTTGCAATTGCAAAAGACTGTTCGTTCAGCTCTTGCCCGTGGGTAACAATGGTAGGTTTGCTCGGGCTATCTTTACAGATCCTATCAATAATATACTTTTTCGCAAGATTCACCATCCCACCAGTTCCACAGGCAGGATCATAAATAGTGCGAATGATCCCAGACTTACATAGGTCGTCTTTTTCTGTAGAGAAAATAAAGGCATTCATTAACTCGATTACATCACGAGGGGTAAAATGTTCGCCGGCAGTTTCGTTGGACTGCTCATTCGAGATACGAATCAATTCCTCGAAGACATAACCCATTCCGTGATTATCAATCGCATCGGTATGCAGATCGATTTTACAAATCGCATCGATCATTTCAAAAAGCAGTCGGTTTTTAACCAGCCTAGCCACCACCTTATCAAACTGAAAGCTTTCCAGGATATCTCTTACCTCAGGATTAAAACCCTGCAGGTAGTTATTGAAATTGATTTCAATATACTTTGGTTCATCTTTTAGACTTTGAAGCGTATGCTGTGAAGTATTAAAAAATTTGAGTCCACCAGCAGCTTTTCTTAAAATTGGAACCAATTTTTCCTCCGATACCTTATCCTGAAATTTCTTATAGGCTTCCCTTACTTTATCATTAACGGGGTCCAAAATACAATCCAGTCTACGAATCACTACAAAAGGTAATACTACATCACCAATTTCATTCTTCTTAAAGGCATCCCGAAGTACATCATCGGTAATCTGCCATATAAAGCCAACTTCTACTTTAGTATTATCGCTCATTTTTATTTTTATGTCTTGTGTTCCAGTCATCATCACTACGAGTTCAAAATAGCATGAAGTAGTAAATGCGCTTAGGTTAATTGAAATTTAAGAAATTAGACTTTTTATCGCCATTAATATTTGTATGGTTTCTTTTAAAAAAATCAACATTTCCTTGCAGATCATTTATGAGTTCTTTTGCTAGCTCATGATTTTCCCTTCTTGCTAGGCTTAAATATTGGAGTTCCCTACCTTTAGTCTGGATAGACCCATCTGATTTAAAATAATTGAAAGTATCTCCTGATTTTATTCTTTTGTAATTCATTAAAATAGTACGGTCATGCTCGCCTCTTGATGGCACTCCTCTTCGATCTGTATAAGTAACTATTGTTAAATTAGGATTAGTACCAGTAATATTTTTCACAGTAGTTTTTAAGACCGGAGCAATAATATTATAATCTATACATTTTTCCTTATTTGTATAAATTACTATATCAATTTTAGCTTTTGTACATTTAACAAGACTTTTCAGAAAAGGCAATAAATTGTTGTGGCAATCAGCTTGACTACACAATACATAGGGATCTACTATAAGTATATCCGTAAGCGGCAATGAAAAAGGCTCTAAATCTGACCATTTTTGAAATGAATTTGAACCTATTTTCCAAGTTTTATCAAATAAATAATCCCTTTGGTTAAAAAAAAGATTTTGTAATGTATTAATTTCTTCTCCTACTCCGCCAATCATAATATTTCCATTGACTTTAAATATAGGAACATCTTTATCATCTAAAAGATAAACTGAGGATAACTGATCAATATTAAAAGTATTGGTAGATTCAGGTTTCAAAGGTTTTTCAGGAAATCCAGTATCAAAATATATCATTGATTTACTTACTCCTTGAGTAAAATTCTTTTGAAACCATTTCATTAATTTTGGATCTGCTTGCAAATCTTCCTTGGGAAAATTAAATTTCACATCCAGTTGTTTTTTTAATAGTTTCTCACAATCAATATATAATTCATCTTCTCTAGAATCTATAAAAGATAAAGTATTTTCTTTGTCAATATAAAGATCCATACTATAAAATATCAAATGCTAAGTTAGAACTCTCATCGAAAAAACCTGGGCCAAATTCATTCTCAAACTTTCCATCTTCTCGATATATCATATTGTACGGACCTTCTTCTAAATCAAAATAAAAAGCACCGAAAGGTCGTGTCTCACGATCTTCATAACCTGTATCCACACCGTGCCACTTACTCATTAATACTTGGGATCTTCTAATTAAATATTCAGAATGTGTTTCAATAATGAATCTTACTCCATGATCCAAATATGCCTCATAGAAAAGATCAGCTAACTTTGATTGTAAACCTGGATGAAGATTGCCTTCTGGCTCCTCAATCAATATTATAGGTTTAATATTATCATGTGTATATTCAATATCTCCATAATCTAAATCATAATCATTTATGCATAATCCTATTCTAAAAATTATTGCAAATAACTGACCAACTCCAAAACCTTTATCGACTATATTCCTCCAATCTCCATTTTCATGAATTTCTATAATAGACGCCAAGCCTTCTATATCTTTTATCCGAAAGTCATCACCTATATTAAACACTTTCATATAATCCTGAATAAAAGTGTAAGGATCATCTCCTGGATTTAACGGATTTTCCGAATGCCAATTAATAAGTTCATAAATATCATTCGAAGTATTTTCATTTAAGTATAAACGAGTCTGACTATTTCTTTGAGGTGAAAGATGATGAGTATTAAACTTTATTGATCTCATTATTCTATCTCCGAAATTCAAAATTTTAAGGAGCTCCTCCTTTTGGTCGAAATTCCCAATTTTCTTTTCATTATGCTCGAAATACTTGCTTAGAACTTTTTGAAGAATATTGCTAAGGGTTAATTTATCAGAACGAAATTCATTAAGTGAAAATTGAGGTTTTAGTACAAATTTATTTTTCTGCTCACTTTCTAAATTATTTATTTTGGCATTTACTTCTTTTAAACGCTTTCTATGTTGATTTAATTCTTGTTTTAAAACAATCGATTTTGAATCACTCGCATTTAATTTATTTCTTTTTTCTTCCAGTTCTTTAATTTGTTTCTCGAATATGGTTTTCATGCCCATATTCTGTAAAAGAGCATAATAACTAGAATCTTCATCATTCAATGATAAAATATCATATTCAATATACATTTGATATTGCCCTTCAGAAATTCTATCCATTGAAAACTGAGAGTTGTCTGACAATCTTCTAATTTTTAGTTTAGAAAGATTCGCTTTTATCATACTTTGCTTATCCCTGACTTGAGGCGTAAATATCAATTGAACATAAAATCCAAATCTCCTAAATTCAAACTTGATATCACCATCATCATTTTTTAATCCTTCCCAATTAATTGCATTCGATAATCTATCAATTTTGTGTTTTTTATAATTAGGTCCATTAAAGGATAACTCGAAATGATTATTAGATTCTGCATAATCTTCAAGGATCAATAAAGACTTCAGAAAACTAGATTTACCAGAATTATTTGTGCCCGTTAAAAAAGTTATTGGAGATAAATTAAAACTCCATTTACTTTTAGCTCTTCGAAAATTAGATATTGCATAATCATACGAAATCCCCTCATTTATGTCATTTTCATGTTGTATAAGTTCATTTACAAAATCATTAGTATTCATATGAGAGAGGTCTATTCTTTTTCCAATAAAATTTGGTTTTAAGCTTATTTCAGAAAGAATTTCATTCTTATATTTATTAACTTCAAGTTCTGCTTTAATTTGATCTCTTAATTCTGTTTTTGATGTTTCAAATTGAAATTCCTCTTTTAAAATTGAGTAAATTTCTTGAGAAATTTTGGTAGTCGGCCTTGCTTCAATGTCGTACCCCTTCGAATTCACATATTCTATTGCACGATCCAAGGATATATTTAATTCTCTTAATACTTTATTTAATCTTATTATTTTTTCCTCTGCCATAATAATTCAAAAAAAATCGCCTATTTGCTATATGTTTTTTTTAGAGCTTTAACTCTATCTCTAATTTTACTCCTTAATTTACTTGGTGTCAACACCTCAACCCTTTCACCGAAATGCAATATTCGACTTTCCAGTTCATAATTTGGAATAAGTTCTAATTGGATTGTTACAGTATTTTCATCTTTGCTTACCACTTTTTGGGAACCATGAATAGGTTTAGTATCTATATAAGGCCAAAGCGAATTATCTATTTTAAGTGTAATCAGTTGAGGATCTTCTCCTGGTTGAAATGTCACCCCTAGCGTATCTTCAAAATATTCTTCAAAATTAATATTCGTCTCTTTGTACGAAATATCTGTTCTTATCTTAAAATTTAATATACGATCTAAGGCAAGATTAACGATATTTGCATATTCCGTATCCTCTCCATAAACATACCATCGATTATTATATTCCTTCAAATGATAAGCCGAAATTACTTTAACAACTGGTTCGGGGTTTTTAAAAGAATGATAACTTATCTCAATAACGTTTTTATATAAAATTGCATTAAATAGGGGATCTATAAACTCTAGGCCTTTTAGAAATTCGTTGTTATCAAAACTTATAATTTCTGTTCCTCTTTCAGAGATATTAAATGCACTGTCTATTTTGGGTATTATTTCGTTAATCCAACCAAATTGTGGCAAACCTTTGAATCTATTTAGAACACTAAAGGCATTCATTAATTTTTCAGCTTCAACCTGATTTAAATAAGTATTTTGATTTATGCTTGAATTCATATCCCTATATCGACGATAAACTTTTGCGCCATCTTTTAACTTGAGAATCTCTATATCCCAATCTGGATTAGATTCCATAAATCTAATATCTTTATACAATTGAGATTTACCAATTCCATCAGATTCTACATTAGCCAGGCTCTTATTTACCTCTTCAATTAAATCTTCATAAAAGTATCTTTTCCCAGGATTTCTAAAACAGCGATCTAAAGTTTGAAAACGGATTAAGGCATTTTTGTTTATGGCCATATTAAATTGTTGAGCGCTATATTTTTAGGAAGTTTATACAGTAAAAATAGAAAAATTGATTGAATATTTTAACTATTACGATCATGTAATTGTTTTAGAGCTTTAAAAGCTTTTGCTTGCTTTACGGGAAATGCGGAAGGATGGAAGGTTTTAATAATCTTTCTACAACCATGTTTATACAATTTAAAAGTTACCTTTCCACATTCAATAAAATCTATCAAAATAAGTTTATCATATCCATAAATAATTTTATAAGCATCTAATGTTGTTTGCGAGACAAATATGATATCGGGATTTATACTTTCTATTTGAAACTCTAATAAATCTTTATCTTTTCTTGCGTAAGAAATTATATCATTATAAACCGACTTCTTTCGATTTTCATTCAATTTTTTAATATTTATGTAAGCTACATTATCTATAGTTTTTGTTATTTCTGAAATTCTATTCTTTTCTAAAAAACTAAGTCCGGAGTTGTTTACTGCATTTGTCCAGTTAAAAAAATTAGTCCAAAAGGGACTTGATTTTCCATTATAAATATCTTGCGTTCCCTTGATTTGATTGTAATCTCCAAAGGTTTCCTTTAATAAAAATAAAACTTTTTTTTCCTGCTTTTTAAATATTTCAGGTACTAAAATTCCATCATCGACTAAAGTTGCTTCAGGATATCTTAATTTTAATTCCTTTTCAATAAATAGTCTTGTTTCCTCCATCGTAAAAAATTGTTTTACAAAAATATAATAATGTTGTGCAGCCTATGTGCACTGAATCAAAATTTAAGCTGTGCATTTAGAGTGCACAACACCTATCTATTTTTGACTCATAAAATAAGAAATATGAACTCTTTAAATAGTAATATAGTGCTTAAGAAATTAGAATCAATTGTAGCCTCCCCAACATCAATTAAAAATGATACCAATAACTTGATTGAAAAATTTAGCAATAGATACAACAATATTAAAAGCTATGATGAAATTGAAAAGTTAATTGCAAAAAAGATCATATCAAATTATTCTTACTACTGCGCATACACTGGAGGTGTCACCAGTCTTTCAAGTTTTATACCTGGCATAGGTACAGCTATTACTGTTACGGGGGGTATTTCAGCAGATTATATTTTATGTTTAAAATTTCAAATTGAAATGATTATGTCCCTAGCACACCTGTATAAGCATGATATTGAGACAGAAGAGACAATGCGAATATGTTATCTGTTGGTCGGAATAGGAGCCTTAACGAAAGCAATGGAAAAAGGCGGTAATGAAATTGGGAATAAAGCATTTATAAGGTTAGTAAAAAGGCATTTAACCGGAGCAACACTACAATCTACTAAAAAGATTTTTAGTATAGTAGGATTAAAATTTACTAGAAAAGCTGTTGAAAAATCAGCTCCTTTGGGTATCGGATGTGTATTAGGCTTCTCTATCAATAAATCCGCAACACTGTATTTAGGCAATAAAGCAAATTCCTTCTTTAGGGCATAATTATTCTGACTTGCCATGTTTCTTATTAAATTTATAGGCTAATCGACCTGCCCCCGTAATTAATCCTGTTGCTATTCCTACTGGACCTGTCCCTATTGCTGCTAAAATTAATAGTCCTCCTCCAATACCTATAGCTGCCAATCCTATGTCTAAAACCTGGTCGATTAATCTAGATCGCTTCCTTCTATTTTTTATTTTCTTATAATCCTTATTTAAATTCTCAATTTTAACTTCTAATTCATTATGATCCATTTCCAAATTTGAACAGAGTACTTCAATATCTTCTAAATTCAGACTTGGATCAGTTTTATTTTTATATTTCTGATTTTCTATAAAAATCTTATCATAAGTAAATATCAACCAAATGGAAAGTCTATAACATTCTGAAAGTACAGAGAAATTTGATTCACCAATATTTTCAGCCCCATGTGCAGCTTTATTTCCGGCTTTTCGAATAATATTGAAACTTTTAAAAGCTCCTTTAGGTATTATATTCTTACTCTTAAGAGAATTTATCTTTTTAAATAAATCTTGATTTTCAAAATTTTCATCGGGAATCTTTTCTAATTTAATTAGCAAGACTATCATTTCTTCTACAAATTGCCTGCAAATAACTATACTACTACCACTGTCTATATAGCTTAAATTTTCTGCTTTGATAGCTTTTTCGTAAAGCGAAGGATAGACCTTTTTTAAAAATGAAAATTTGGATGACATTGAAATTATAAAAAAATGTTATTGATAATTTACTTACTAAAAAAACAACCTCCAAAGTAATGGATAAAAGTTTAATTATTGAGTAAAGAAAAGCTAACTTTTGAAATAGATCAGGGAAGATATATTAAATCACTTCCTCTTCATCACAGTCAGAAACTCATAAGTCAGACTGAAAACGAAATAAGATTCGAATATCAGAAATTTTAGGATGCTTCATTTAGCAACGGAATTGTACAACCAATTGCAATGAAGCAAAAAACACTTTATTTTTGAGATTATATTTTCAGTGCTAATTTGAATTAAATCGATCTCGTTCACCCCCCCTAACTGAATAAGATAAACTTGCTTATTTTCGTGTCCACATTCGTTTTTGTAAAACTGAATCTCAGCCGCTATGTGATAATTTCTTTTCATATTAGCATTATATCGTTTAGCTTCAATCATTAAATCAAATCCCAAAAACGAGTAAATACATCTGCTTTCACATAATTTACATTTTTAGTTTCTCCAGCATTCCATTTAGATCAATATTTTCTAACGCTTGCTTTTCTAAGAATATCTCAAAACATTTCAGAATGTAAATATTTTAGGGTATTAAAAAACAGCGACAGTTAAACTATCTTCACAAGCCAAAAGACTATCATTGCAATATTTATAGTAGGATATCATAAAAATAAGTTATACGATTTAGTCTAATCCCATTCTTTCATCGTAGATTCTAAAACCTTGATTAACGAGCTCCACCTGGCTTAAAAATAGACTTATGATTTCATTTTTAGACAAGTAAGGATCAACCTTATCATCATTTTTAATTCCTAGATCATTCAATATTTCTTTGAATAAAACATCTGTACCATCTTGGAGATAATAACTCGTCAATAAATTTAAATTTTGGTTAACGAGCTGAATCCAGATTTTATTATTATTCTTAGAAAGTGAGAATTTATAAACATGATATCCTTCCCACTTAAATACTCCACTTTTACCAACCGATAGTGCTGAATCTACATCAGGATCAATATTATCTAATTCTTTCCCAACCTGGCCTAATTTATTTAAAATATCGTATTCTATAGCCTTATATTCATTTACCAATTGCTCAACTTCTCGTTGATTTTGAAAAATTATAGTTCTTAATTCTTTTGACATATTTAATGTTTTTTTACCGAGGAATTTTACTTCGAGATACTTTTTAAATTCTTTTAGAAAATTATTTACATTATCGGCCTCGCAGATTACCAACCAGTTATTAATTAGTTTAACAATATCTCGTTTATAACTTAAAACTTTTAGTTTATTTTCTTTCTGAAGTTTTACTTTTAGTTCATTATCAATACTTTTCTTCTTTGGCTCTAAACCATAAGGATTTAGATAAAATAAAATATATTTTCCTCCTGATTTTTTATCAAGAAAACTAGAATAATCACTTAATTGATCGACTTGATCGTCAGCCCAAACTTTATTCTCAATACCTATTGTTAAGCCCTTAAGTTCAATATAAATATCAATTCTTCTTTTATCTGTTATAATTTTTTCACAAGTATTCTCCAGTTGACAAACTTCAAATTCTGCATCGCAAAAAAGACTTAAAAATTCTCTTAAGAAAACATCTCCTTGACCATGATTCTGATTCTCATCTAAAAAATAAGCCAAAACTTCACTAATTTTATTTTCCCCTAAATCAAAAAATTGAAAAAAATTAAAATCTAATGCTAAGAATTTATCATACTCACTCTTAAATTTTAAATGAGAATCAATTCTGGATTTTACTATATTTAATAAATTATGTATTTCTGAAGATTCGTGCATTATATAATTTTATATGGATTTAAAGCAATTGAAAAAGTGAATTCGTAAATCTACGTTAAATTTATAAACATTTAAAAACGACTAAGATTATTCATCAAAAATTTTAAGCAATAAAATGGAACGTTATCTTTATCACTTTCCTGCTTCACCATGACTTCTTTTAGATTTTCAAAGTTCAAACTTAAACACTTAAAGCCTTCGATATTCCAAGGTTCATTAAAAGATACAAAAGTTATTGTACCGTGGTAACCCTGCTCTATACCTGTATTTATTTTCCTTAAAAGCTCTTCCTTAGGTTTTTCTAATGAGAGAATAAAAAAACTAGTTAAGTATTCTATTAATACACAACTATGATCAAATAAGTAGATTTTGCTGTATTCAGGATCAGACTTTGGTTCAAGAATCCTAATAGTGGCGTCTCTAATAAATTGATAATTTAATAATCTATAAAAACTGTTCATAAGAATGGCTTTTTCATCATGTGCCAAGCCGAGTATAAATTCTCCGATATTTGCTCCGTTTAGTTTTTCCATTACGTTTATTTTCAAAGAGCTATAAATTTTCAAAGTCTCTAAAAACTAACCTTAAAAATGAATAAAATAGGTTATAATAATCAATACCTTGCTTCTCAATATTCAGTTCTATTTCATAAGAATTTATATTTATGCATTCAAAATCACCAACATTAAAATCTGAATCTATAAATACAAAAATTAAATACCCTAAATATCCATATTGCTTTCCGAATTTGATTTTATCAAGTAATTCTTGCTTTGGTTGTTCAAAAAGAATAATGAAATATTCTGAACCATAATTTGACAATATGCAGTCAAAATCAAGATAATAGAGATAAAAGAAACTACAATCTTTGCCGGGTTCCAAAATCTCAAACAATGCTTTTTTTATAAAATCTATATGCATCAAATTATACAAATCTTGAATTTTAATTTGATTCTTTTTGCCTTCTTGATTGAGTAATAAATCGAATAAATTTAACTCATTGCTCTTTTGCATAACTGTTACTTCTGAAAAAGAATATTAAAATATTCAAGGAATAAATTATTTTGAGGAACTTGGTTTTGTATACATCGCTCAAATATCTTTTTTGAAGAAAAATTTTTATGATTAATAGTTTCAATTTTGAAATTGCGATCTATCAATACCAACTCTGTTTTAAAATGATCAAAAAGATAGAAAGTTTCACGTAGTTCTCTTTTCATTAAATCATTTGGCTCTTCCACCATTATAAATAGTAAGTTGCTGGAATCGTTAAATGTTATGCATTTGCCACTATGAAGATTTACTTCGAATTTCTGGCTATCCGTAAACCCTAAACAATTAAGAAAAGCTTCTTTAATAAAATCAATTTCCAGTAGCTTGAAGAATGCCTCTGTTTTATTAAAATTTTTAAAAACTTCTAGCTCTTGAAATCGATCAGCTTTTGGTGAAACTTGATAATCCACCCAACCACAATTTATAACCTTATGGTTTTTCAAAATCAATTTTGCTCTGGTTATATTTAAGGTGTCTATACGCAAAACAATATTTAGATTACCAGATATTATATTATCCATACTTTTTTTAACCGTATCATCAATTGATCTACAAAAGTGGCTATATTGTGCCTCACTTAACGAAACTTCAAGTTTTCTCATCTATAATTTATTTATACGACAATTATAATTTCGAGGAACGTCAAAATATGTCGCTACATATTTTTATTTTTGTAGAAAATACTAAGCATGTCTTTAAGACAAACTATAAAACGACATTTTAAAATTATTTCGCTGCTTCAAAATAGACCTATGAGTTTTGAAGAATTGCAGAACGAAATTTCTATGGATCCCGATGCATCGGAAGATAGACTATTGACTTCGCAGAGAACATTCCAAAGAGATATTTTGGAAATCGCTTCTATTCATCAAATCGTGATAACTTCAGATAAAAGCCGAAAAGTCTACTATATTGAAGATAACTATGAAGATAGTATTGCACAGCGTTTGCGCGAAAATTATGATATTATAAATGCTATTCGTCTATCCAAAGGAGTAGGTGAAAGCTTATATTTTGAACAAAGAAAAGCTTTAGGAACACAGCGCATGGCTGATCTTCTCAAAGCTATTCAGGATAAAAAAGAGATTAAATTCGAATATCAGAAATTTTGGGATGCTTCATTTAGCAAAAGAATTGTACAACCAATCGCACTTAAAGAAGCAAAAAACAGATGGTATCTTATTGGTCGAGATAAGAAAGATGATATTATAAAAAACTTTTCGTTAGATCGTATAAGCTCTTTAAATATTACAGACAAAAGTTTCAAGCATATAGAATATGATTCCCATCTCGCCTTTAAAGATTGTTTTGGGATTATAAATGGAACCAATGACAAAGTTTCCAAGATTGTTCTAGCTTTTAAGGTAGATCAGGGAAGATATATTAAATCACTTCCTCTTCATCACAGCCAGAAACTCATAAGTCAGACTGAAAACGAAATTAGATTCGAATATAAATTGAAACCAACTTTCGATTTTGTTCAAGAGGTCTTATCACACGGTAGTGACGTTGAAGTAATCGCCCCCCTAAGTCTTAGAAAAAAAATAGCAGATAAATTGAAAGCTGCTATTGCCAGGTATAAATAGAAAATAAAATTGAAGATATATACTGAAAATACTAAATCACCTAAGCGAAATTATTGGAGAAATTATCTTTTCCTTTACCAAACTTGCAAAATGCTAATTTCTGTGTTAGTTTCCGTGCCCAATTGCACCTCATTTTACGGTAAATACCATAAACACTCATAAATAAATTTCTGTATCGGGAAGTAGGTTAACTTGACATTTATATTATAAT
The DNA here is from genome assembly GCF_030409505.1 of Zunongwangia endophytica. Taxonomy (NCBI): domain Bacteria; kingdom Pseudomonadati; phylum Bacteroidota; class Flavobacteriia; order Flavobacteriales; family Flavobacteriaceae; genus Zunongwangia; species Zunongwangia endophytica. The sequence goes on from NZ_JAUFPZ010000002.1 coordinate 1,606,092, forward strand.
TGAAAGATAGAGAAAAGTATTATTATGATCCTTTATGATTCATTCGGATAATTATTTTTATAGTACCTAGAAATCAAGAAAGTTACGAACCTTTCATAAAACAAAATTCTCAGTATTTCTAGTTGGATTTTTTATTTTGAGACATCTAAAATTCAGTAAAGAATTCCATTTTACAAATGACCGTAATAAGCTTACACTTCATAAAATTTTAAAGTTCTTCTATTCTATAGGATTTATCAAAACATTCATTAGTTCATAAACCGTTAGTTTATTTACGCTGTATAGTATTTATACATTTCAATATTAAAGCGGTGGTTGTAGGGGCTTATCACAGAAGAAATGATATACTGAGAAATGCCCAAATGATTTTTCAAAAATCACTTGAGCTCTTTAGATAAATTGAATTAGAAAGTATTTAAGATTACTTCGTAAGGTTTAATAAATTGATATGAAGTAAATTAAACTTCATTTTATTAAAAAAAATCACTAATTTTTCACTATTAATTCAACTCAATTTACTGTTTTAATAAGATATCAATATTTCAAGTGAATTATAGTAGTAAAGGAAAAGAAAGAGGAACTATTGTTTGCATTCACGGAAACTCCTCATCAGCTAAAGTGTATGACGATTTATTAGCATCTAAAGACATTTCACAAACTAAAATGGCTATAGACTTATTGGGACACGGAAACAACCAACCCGATAACGTAGACTTCAATGAATACTCTTTTAGTGCTCAACGACAATTCTTGTTGGAGAATATTAAAGAAATTGACGACGAGATTCTATTAATTGGAAATTCTATGGGAGGCCATTTAGCTATTGAAATTTCAACTGAAATTCCTCAACTGAAAGGGTTGGTCATTATGGGAACTCCGCCATTAAAAAAAACTGTAAATGTTGAAGAAGCATTTATACCGGTAGTTGCTTTAAATACCTTTTTAACCGAAAACCCGAATGAAGATGAAATCAGAGAAACGCTTGATAAGGTTATTTTAAATAAGTCAAAAATAGAATTAGTGACTCATGATTTCAAAAATACAAACCCTCTTGTAAGAAAGGCTATAGCTATAGATTTGATGGAGAATAGGTTATTCAACCAATATTTAATATTTACAGAACTTAATTTACCTAAATATATAATTAGTGGAGACGCTGATCTTTCAGTAAACAGGGAATATCTAGAAAGAGTCAAAAATGCCTGTAATGAATCTTGTAAAATCATTGATATACAAAATTGCGGACATTATCCAAGTCTCGATCAACCTCTTAAATTTATTGATATTATAAAAAAAGTAGCGACGGAAATATTTGACTAAAAATGAAGTTATTTACTGAAAAAGATATATATAACCAGAATAAGCATTTCTCTTTTAGATTAAGAAATCTCTATCTAAAAAATAAAAAAGAGTTTTATGCAATTGAAGATTATATGCAAAACCCCATCTATATCAATCATCGAGTAAATCATAACTATTATTTTTTTAGTAAATCGTTCTACAGTAAAGGAGAAGAAGTCGAAAAATTACGCGAATTAGGTAAACCCTATTTAAAAACCATATCGAACACGAAACTTTTAATCCAATCTGAACATCTTGCTAAACAGTTTCATTTACAAAATGACTATAATGATGTCTGTACCTATTTACAATCTGTACAACTAAATGGAAAAATGACCTCTTATTTTACGAGTAAAATCTTGATTAATGATCAATTAACATTGAATACCTCGCTTTTTCCTACTGACTGCCAAATAATGAATAAAGTTTTTAAAGAGCTCATTCCTTCAGGCGAAGATAACTTAAATAATTGGTTGAGGTTTCAGACTTTAACCAAACGAGAAAAAGAAATATTGAAATTAATCGCAAATGATTACTCCACGAAAGCAATCAGTGATTTGTTGTTTCTTTCTGCACATTCGGTAAAAACCCACAGGCGTAATATTTATAAAAAGCTAGATATTAATAAAACTTCGCAACTGGTTCGCATAGCAATTGCGATGGAACTACTTCAATAATTCTTTGTTTAGAAGAATTTATAGTAAAATTTAGATAGTGAACGAAATTATTTATACATAACCGACGGTGTTTTTCTAATTACTATAAAACATTCTATTTTTCATTTTTTATCTAAATAAATTTAATTGAATACAACAATCCGTTTTTTTTAGTAACCACCAATCTCTTATTTGAAACTACAATTTGAATAAAACCTAAAATATTGATTGTTAGATTTATAAAATACCACTTTTGGGGTATTGTGTTCAGCCCATAGTTTTTGTTGCTTTATAATGAAAAAGTTAAAGAAATCAAAAAATATTACATGTTTATAAGCGAATCAATTAACTAACTGAAGGGTAAGTGTGTCTTTATTAGTTTTCTTTAAACCTAGAATCTGTAAATATTTTAGAGTAATTAGAGAGTCAACTAGACTATTAGATAACTCTTAAATACATTGATATCCCGTTATAGTAACAGGGATATCTCGATTTTTTTGATTCATATAAAGAGTTGTGCTTCATTATAAATCTGAATTGAAAACTGAATAATTTAAATCATTATGGCTAACTTAGGAACAAAAAAATTTTACAAATCCTTTAATTCGAAAACAGAAGAAAATAACCAAATACTGAAAAATTCTGGTTACGTCAGTATAGTTTTACATTCTGCATTTTATAAATCCAAAGGAAACTTTTGGCAAAAAACCTTTGGTGGTAGTGACAAGATTGCTTTGACATCCACTATTACCTACCAGAGTAGTGAAAAATCAATTGAAGCTAAATCTATAGTTGATAAAAGAAAGGTTAAAGCAGATCGTAATCATCCACTAGGACTTACAAGAAATATTGCACTAAAAGTACCTGCCATCGCAGATGGTCTTGAAATGAAGGTTGAAATATCAGCAATTAAGGGCGATAATTTTGAAAATAGCTTAGACTTGATGAATAGTGAAGAATTTCAAAAACCATTGCAAACAGCATCGTTGCCTGTAGGACAGATTTTAGCGGTAACTAATGTGATAAAAAAGATTTTCACAGGTGTCAACAATCCATCAATACTAGAAGCGACTTTTGCAGGAATAATTAGTAAAGAAAAAGTAACGGAACCTGTGACTAAAGAACGTCTTACAGAGGGCTACATTATTATAATTGCTAATAATGATGAAGATGACAATTTTCTAAGTCAAGTAGAGCCTGATAATTTTACTATTGAGGGAGATGGATTGAAATATAATGATGCTACAGTGGAGCATACTAATTTGGTTTTTGCAGTAACGTTTGAACAATCTAAAGGTCCAGATCAAGATTCAGCTTGGTTCAAAAAATATCAAAGAGCTTTAAATAAATTAGATGAGATTGTTTTTGCTGAAAATGAAGCTGAGCAAAAGAAAATTCTCGATGATTCAAGAAGATTATGGATAGAAGGAAACGCAATACTATTTGAAGATCCTAGCTTCATCGATAAAGAAAAAAACAGCATAAAATTAACTTATTTTAAAAAGATAAATGAAAGGTACACGGATTTGACGAGTATAAGTGATACTGATTTTATAGTCAACTTTACAAATAATAATTTTGAAGAATTGAAATTATCTGATGACTTTAATTCATTTAACGAAAAGAAAATTTTGAATTTAGTAAATAAAGAATCATCCAAATACCTAAAGGAGCTAGGTGATCATAATATGATTTTACCACTATAAAAAAGTTTTTAATACAAGATTATGCAAAGAATAATAAAAATAATTCAGTCATTAGAATTTGGTAACCCTAACAAAGAGAATTTTACTTTCGAACAAGTAGCTAATGCTTTTAAACAAAGTAGAGTTAGCCTGCCATTTCCTTACAATTTTGGAGGAGGAGGGAATTGTGCTTCTATAGCGTTAATCAAAGCTTCTATTGGTAGTTTTGGATTTTCAGGTATCTATAATTCAATTATAATCGACAATCAAAGAAAAAGGTTCTTAATCGACCTTATCGATGATGAAGAAACTACATATAATTTAAGTTTTGAAAATTATCAATTTGCAAGTCAGAAATCCGCATTTAAACTAAATATAGATAATGAAATATCAAGAGATATATTAGAGTTCTCAAACTTTTGCTACGCAGTAATGGCGGAAGTAAAAAGAAGGACATTTAGACGTAACAAACGATATAGAAGGGCTGTTCGAGACTTAAATCAAGGAGATTCTACTAAATATATTTATGAATTATTAGGTTTAGAGAAAGAAAAAATTCAAGACATATCGATTGAGAATTTAAAGAACTTTGAACATTTAGTTTTGTATAATCCACCACACGCTGTATACTCAAATAAAGGTTTATATGATGAGTTTTTTAGTGGACATAATGATATTGAACCTTTGGAAAAACTTAAGGATATTCACGGTAATGGAACTGTCAAAGATAACCCTAAAGGAGCTTATATACTTAGACAATAACGAAAGCACAACATTGTATAAAAATAATAGCGGCTTAGGTTCTAAACTCTAACAAATGTCTTGAAACGAAAGTAAGTACTAAACTGAAAAGATAGTACTTAAAATCCGCTACTATTCTTATAATTTACCGTTGCCAGTAATTACAGAAAATCACGTTGAAATAAACAATAGGTTAATTATTTTATCTTTAAAAGATCAAACACAAAAAATGAAAGGATTTATCTTTGGCTTTTTTTTTTATTATTTTCGTTATTTATGCTATCTGAAGTTGGAAGATAATGAATTTAGAATATTTGGCTTTTTTGCCATTGGCGTTATTATTATCATTACTTTTATTAAAAACAATTCTGGAAAAGAAAAATGGGACAATTTTATTGAAAAAGTCACTTCAAACCTTGACGAAATTACAAAGAAATTAAGCGAAGGCGAATCCATTGAAGATATTGCTTATAGTCTCAAAGAAAGAAAAAAAATACCCGAAATTTTGTCAATTAAATTATGTAATAAAGTTGTAGAAAATTACATTGAGGAAAACCTTATTCCTTTAATTGTAGAAGAGGACATGCAAGAAATATGTGAACGCCTTGGTCTTGTAGAATTATTATCTGCTCCTTTTGTAAACTCTGAAAGAGAAATTATAGAAGAAGTTGAAAATTTAGATGAAAACTCAAATGTTTATTATATGTTGCAAGACGTTTATATAACTAAAGAAGGGGATTCTACTAGAAGACGTGGTGGAACCCTAATTATTAAAACTCGATATTTATTTTGGTTTCCAGATAATTTATCTTTTCAATACTTTTTAAAAAATAAAAGTTCAAGGAAAATAATAGGTAATCTAGCAGAAAAAATACCTTTTTTGGGCTTAGGAATTAATGGAATGTTCTTATTAGATTCCTTAAACGACGATTTTTCAGAAAAAAAACTATTTGATAATGAAACTATTAATGAATTAAAAGAAACTGCCATTAATAATCCTAAATTTATATCAATACCTCTTAAAGAGATAAAATCAATAAAATTTCCATTTAATTGGAGGCAAAGATTAATCAATAAAAGTTTTACTATAGAAAATTATAGAGATGAGAAATTCAAATTCGAGTCTTTAGAAAGTGGTCTTGAATTAGTAGATGATATGTTTGAGCAAATAAAAATGGTTGCTTTACTTCATAATAAGATATTGATACCTGAAAATCTTGATAATCCGAATAAATGGATTGTTTGGGAATAAAAAACTACTGGCAACAATGTATATAAAAAATAACGCGAGCAGTTGCTGACACAAAGGTTTGAGCACTTCTTAGATATCGCCAAATTTTTAAATTTGGTTTATTGAGAAAAAAAGATAATAAGAAAATTTAAAAATTCGGCTTGTGCTCAATCCAATAGACAGCGTGAAAATCTGCTCTAATGTCCTTATATACCGACGTTTATAAATATAAATATCCGATAACGATTATTGATTTCTCGAGTTTTCAATTAACATTTTGAACAGAAACAGAGTCTGAAACCATTACAAGAAAATTTAGATTTATAAAAAAGAAACAATAGATAGAGACAGGGTTTTTAAAACTGTAATTTAAAAAAGTACATATAACTCAAGCTTTAGTTATGATGCTTCCATAAGATGCTTAAATCATATTTTCCATCTGGTGTCCCTCCAAACTTTTTTCTCTGCTTCAGTAAAAAAAGTCCAAGCCACAATCCGGATAGATTTATTACCGGTTCCCATAGGAATAGTTTTAATTTGATTAACTTCAATTTTCTTTAAGGATCTATAAATTCCTTTAAGGTTAGCTTGTTTGGAGACAAAGGTGGTAAACCAAAAACAGTTTTTAGAAAACACTTTACTCTCTTTAATCATTAGATCAATAAACTTATATTCTCCACCGTCATATATAAGTTCATCATTAATCCCTGCAAAATTAAGCGTGGGATTCTTTTCTTTTTTGCCCGATAAATTTCTTACCTTTCTTCGAGTACCATTTGCGGCATCTTCCGAAGAAGAATGAAACGGAGGATTACATAGCGTAAAATCAATTTTTTCTTCTTTACCGATGATTTCAGAGAAAATATGCTTCTTATTTCGCTGCCATCTACATTCAATCTTATCTTTAAGCTGGGGATTAGCATTGACAATCTGCTTCGCTGAAGTGATCGATTTAGGATTAATATCAGATCCTATAAAATTCCACTGATATTCTGTAACACCAATTATCGGGTAAATACAACTGGCTCCTACACCAATATCCAAGCCGGTCATGTGATCGCCAGAAGGTATCGTGCCAAAATTATTTTCAGCTAATAGATCTGCAATTTGATGGATATAATCTGCTCTACCTGGTATTGGCGGACATAAGTTGTGATCAGGAAAGTCCCAGTTTTTAATTCCGTAATAATGATATAGTAAGGCTTTATTAAGCGCTTTTACAGCAACAGGATCTGAAAAATCGACTGAATCATCCCCATATTTATTAGGTCTTACATAATTCTCTAATTCGGGGCTAGAAGTGACTAATGCAGTTAAATCATATCTTTTTCTGTTTTTATTTCGAGGGTGTAAGCTTGATTTTTCTTCTTGCTTTTTTGTTGATGACATGATTATTTATGCTGTTTAACGAGTTGCATTCAATTCCTATTTCCAACTAACTTTAACTGTTATTCTCCGATTTAATGCAATTTAACCATTTTTCATTTCTTTTATTATTTCGATTCAATCTCTGACAATCTAAAGCAAGAAAGGGAACATTTTTTTCTCAATCGGTTATGAAATTAAATAGGCGAATTAGGCAAAGTGAGTTTGTCTATCATTTGGCTGAATAAAGTCTAGAAAATTATCATTGTAAACGGAAAACAACAAACTTATGATTAAATTTTATCAAGCGTTAAACCTTTTCTAAACCTCATTCCAGAACCTGATATTCTTTCTATATTAGTTAGGTTAACGGAAGGTGATTTTAGCCAAAAAAATAAGGCTTTATTTATTCTGCGAAATTTTCAATGAATGCCGAAACTTTTAGAACTTATTCTATCAAATAAAGCCTAAACTTTCGGAACATCACCTCTTCTGAAAATTACAATAACATTACCAAAAAAATATAAGTTTATGAGAGCATTACAAATTACCAAATACGGAGATATTAAAGAAAGTCTTGAAATTGCTGAAGTGGATAATCCAGAAATTTCAGGTTCTGAAATACTGATTGCTGTTAAAGCGGCGGCGGCCAATCCAATTGATTATAAAATAGTTCAGGGACACTTAAAGGATCTGCTTCAACTTGATCTACCTAGCGGAATCGGTTACGATGTAAGCGGAGAGGTTGTAAAAGTAGGTGATGAAGTTAAAGATTTCAAAATGGGCGATGAAGTTTTTGGCAGAGTTCCGCAAGAATACATGGGAACAGTAGCCGAATTCGTTGCTGTAGATAGCAAAGTGGTTGCTCATAGACCTGAAAATGTAACTTTTGAAAAAGCTGCTTCACTCCCTTTAACCGGACTTACCGCTATACAGGCTTTGGAAAAAGTAGATCTAAAAGAAGGTGACCGAGTTTTAATACACGCAGGTTCTGGCGGAGTGGGCAGTTTTGCCGTACAATATGCTAAATCTAAAGGTGCGATCGTCTATACCACAACCAGTAGCAAAAATATTGATTGGGTAAAAGCGCTGGGTGCAGATCGTGTAATCGATTATAAAAACGAGGATTATAAAGAGGTGGCTAATAACCTGGATATCGTTTTCGATACTTTGGGTGACGACTTTACTTTTGAAGCTTTCGATATTATCAAAGAAGGTGGCAAAGTTACTACGATAGTGGGACCACCAGATGCTGAATCTGCTAAGCAAATGGGAATAGAGAATTACGAATTACCGGAAAAGCTGGCTAAACTAATCGAAGAGAAATCAGCTAAATATAAATATACCTGGATGCAACCAAACGCAGAACAGTTGAAAGAGATTAAAGAAATGATTGAGGATCGCACGATTAGACCATCTATCGATCTTGTGTATTCTTTTCAAGATTCTATAAAAGCGTATGAATATTTAGCTACCGGAAGAGCGCAAGGAAAAGTAATCATTAGCCTTGCTGAAACTTTCGAAAATTAGTAACGACTTTGATTATCCGTTCAGAAATTGAAAACAATTCATGAAGAAAATGAATTGATAGTAGTTTTTACAAATTCAACTAGAAAATAAAAATAAAAAGAGCTGAATGAGATTTCAGCTCTTTTTATTTTTTAACAATTACTCTTTTATGCTTTAAACGAATCCTTCTAATATTGAAATGTGATCATATTTCAATATTGCATATTCTTAATAACGAGTAACAATTCTTAACAGAAAAATATATAGAACTCGGATCCTCTAAGTTGAATTATTTTAAAAACAGCAGATTAATCGCTTAAAATGCTTATCAATTTGAAGCCTTTTTCAACAAGAGCCAGAAAAAGAGAACCTTATCACCTATTTTATCGCAGGAATGATTGCTGTACATTATTACTTCAGACAGTAAAATTCATTAAATCTAAGACATAAAAATAGGGATAATTTGTTTCAAATTATCCCTATTTACTCTATCACTTATTATCTAGCTAGAAGCCTGTGCTAACTTTTCAGTCTGACTTCTTCTCTGCTTTTCTCTACTTAAAAGATTAAGTTCTCTACTCGTTTGTCCTTTTACAGAACTATTTTCTTCAGCTCTTCTTAGTAGGTAAGGAACAACATCTTTTACCGGTCCAAATGGTACAAGCTTAGCTGTATTGTAATTTCTGCTAGCCAAATTATAACTAATTTGATCACTCATTCCATAAAGCTGACTAAACCAAACTCTTTGATCGTCTTTAGCAACACCTTTGTCTTCCATGATCTGAAGTGCCAAATAGTTACTAATTTCATTATGAGTTCCTATAAAAACTGAGATATCTTCTAAGTTATCAAGACAGTATCCCATTACACTATTAAAGTTTACATCTGTAGCTTCCTTAGATTCACAAATTGGAGATACTTTTCCTCTTTTTCGAGCACGTTTATTTTCCTTTTCCATATAAGCTCCTCGAACGATCTTAGCTCCAATTTTAAAGCCATCCTTTTTAGCTTTTTCATGAAGTTCTTTTAAATAGTCCAAGCGATCCCAACGGTAGCATTGTAATGTATTAAAGATTAGAGCTTCTTCCTGATTATATTTCGCCATCATCTCTTCCATCAAAACATCAGCTGCATCCTGCATCCATGACTCTTCAGCATCAGCATAAAGTCTAACATTAAGTTCATTAGCCTTTTCACATAAACCTTCTACTCGCTCTTTAACTCTATCCCATTCCTCTTTTTCTTTCTCATTCAGACTCACGTGAGAACTTACCTTGTGCCAGACTTTAAAACGTCCCAGAGCAGTCGGTTTAAATATCGCGAATGGAATTTCACTCTCTTCTTTGGCAAACTCAATAAGTTCAAGCTTTTTGTGATAAGCAGAATCAAATTCTTTCTCAGATTTCTTACCTTCAACAGAATAATCCAAAATACTAGATAGATTCACCTCTTCCATTTCACGGATAATTGGTTTACAATCATCAATACTTACTCCACCACAAAACTGATCGAAAATTGTATTCTTAATCAAAGGTTTGATTGGTAGTTTTGCTTTCAGTGAAAATTTGGTAAGTGCAATTCCTGGTTTCATAAGCGCCGGAGTTCCCATCGCGTTAAAAAGTAAAATTGCTCTATTTAGCTCCATATCCGACTTTAATCGAAATGCTGTCTCTGTATCGTTAAAAATCTTCTCTTTTATCATAACATAAAAATACTACAGGAATGATCAAATAGAAGCAAGATTAATAAACCTTAACGTACGCATCTAAAAATTTAAGTAATACTAACCAAAAAATGATGTTTTGTGGTATAATAATTTAACATCTAAAAGATTTAATTAGAGAAATATTAAGGTATATATTTCTGAAATTTTCATTCACTTTTAAAAATGACTATAACCATGTAGTAAAATTCATTTTCGTTAAAAAAACACATTATTTAAAAACTCGATTCCTTAACTATATTAAGAAGTCGAAAAAGCATTCCTTCAGAATATTAATTTACACCACATAACAGCAAATACAATGATTCTTATCGGATCACGTTTGTATATTACGTAAGGTTTCGTTGCTAACAATCTTTGTTTAATGAATAAAAAATTAGAATGAAAATAGTTGCAATATTAGTGTGCTTGTTGCTTGGTTTACAGAGTTTAGCTCAAGAATCTTATAAACCGGTAAGCGAAATTCCTGATTTGGAAATAGACACTATGACGGTGAGTTTCGCTAAACAATACAATTTTGAGAATGAAGTAAGTGGAAGAAATGTAAATGTTTTACATGCGCTTGAAAATACAGGGTTTCAATTTTATAATACGTTAAGTTTTAAGAACGACAATGAAGGAATTATAGCTGGCGGAACTCGATTACGTCTCAGAAGTACTGAGGATGGAGGGAAACACTGGAATTCTTTTTCCTTTTCACGTTTTGCAAATGCTTTTTATAGCACCACCATTCATAACAATCAATATTTTGTAGTTGGGGCTTCTCGCTATATTTTAAAGAACGATAATTTAGATGAAGAATGGAAAGCTTTTGATGTATCAAGTTTGGCTGAAAATAAATACGCTTTGCGTTATCCTAAATTTTATAAAATCAAATTTTCCACTTCGGGCTTAGGTTTTATAATCGGGGAAAATGACGGAAAACCAATTATACTTAAAACAATAAATAATGGTGAAAACTGGCAACAAGTTTCAATTAACGGTTTAGAAGCAGATAAGAATTTAAGTGATCTATTTATTTTCTCGGATAATACAATTATGATTGTCACTTCTGAAGGAAATGTATACCAAAGTACAAACGAAGCTAAAGACTGGAATCTGCTATATAAAGGCGAAGAAGGAGCGTCTCTCAATTCCATCGCCTTTAAAAATAAAAACGAAGGTTATATTTCCGGTTTGCAAGGCTTATTGCTGAAGACAAAAGATGGTGGTAAAACCTGGAACCGAATAAATACAGAAGTATTAAAAAGTCGCCCAAATATCTCGAATTTGGAATACACTAAAAATGAAACATTATTGCTTACTACTGCTGCAAGTTTTTCGAATCAACAAGACAGCGCTCCAATTTTCTCTATTGATAAAGAAGGAAAGATTACGCCCTTTATGACATCAAAAAAACAAACCTTCGCCGGCGATGCTTATGGTCTTTTTCTATTAAAAGACAATGTGTTTCTATTAGATCGCGATAAATTATACAAAACCGATCTCAAATAATTTATAAAAATCAATCATCGTCATAGATTTTAAGTAATTTTTAAAATAAATGCTGCATTATGGAATTTAAAAATCACTTAACACGACCATTTTTTTTACCAGCAGTATTTCTATTATTGTTAAATGATTTTGTGCTGAAAAGCCACTATCACAACGCTTTTACTGGAAAATTGTCAGATATAGTCGGCCTGTTTGCCTTTTCTTATTTTCTCAGTATTTTTGTTAGTCGAAAATTCAGCATTTGCATTATTTATTGGGCTACTGCATTATTTTTTACATTTTGGAAATCGAATTATTCCGAAGAATTTATTCAATTTATTAATCAAGGCTCATTACAATTTGGGCGTGTGGTAGATTACACAGACTTATGGGCATTATTTATTTTACCATTATCTTATTGGTATCGAACTCAAAAAAATCAGGACATTAAAAAAATAAATAATGGTTTCAAATATGCTAGTTTAATAGTATCCTGCTTTGCTTTTTTGGCTACCTCTACACTTCCTACCACAATAAATCTAAAATTACAGTCCAGTAAAAGTTATCGTAGTAATTTCCCAAAAGAAACAATTATTAGAAAATTACAACTAACTAAACAAAATGATAGTCTTTACACTACGTTTTTAGATGCTGAAAGAAATAACAGTAGTATTTATTTGAAGGTAATAGTAAAAGATAGCAAACATCACCAAACACAAATTCGATTAGATAGTATTCTATCGTTTACTCATCGTGATCATTCTATACTATCAATTTTAAATTCTTCTGAAAAACAAATCAACGATATGAAAAGTTGGACACTTAAAGATTATGAAAAACTCTTTGAACAACAAAAAATCACTTTGCTTAAGTCTCAAAATTAGTAAGTATCAGTTTTTTTTAAATGAACTTAAATTTTCTAAATATGCAAGTAAAAAGAGGCAAAAAAAATCCCTGAGCTAATGATAAGAAATAGAGCAATGAAAATACCTTCCACTTATATTTACAGTATTTTATTACTAAACAGCCTATGGTTTATAAATGCCTGTGATACTGCGAAAAGCTTATCTAACAATTCTACAGAAGATTCTAAGACTGTGATCGATACTGTTGAGTTCGACAAGAGTTCACGATTTTCTTACGGTATCGCACGGGTTGAAAAAGACAGCAACAGTTATTTTATAAAAACAAATGGTCAACGCTCTTTTAAAAATTTGCTGCGGGAATTTCATCCTTTAGACAGTGTTGTTGCTGCTAATAACGGGATGGTGCGTTCTTATTCAAATGAAGAAAAAATAATGCGCATTGTTGAGACTGAAAGCGGAAAGGTTGGAATGCTGAACGAGAAAGGAGAATGGATAATTAATCCAAAATATGAAAAAATAGCCTTTGTTTTTAATCGCTATTTAAAGATTGAAGCCGATGGCAAAACCACTTATGCCGATTCTTGGGGAAATTTTTTGGTTCCGCTCAAATTTGAAGATATTCAGTTCCTAAATGATGAGCTTTTTGATGTAAGAAAGGACGGTAAATGGGGCGTTTATAATTCAGAAACAGATAACATAATTATTCCTTTTGAATACGATAAATTTGATTATTGCAGCGGTTGTGGGCAAAAATCAGATTATTTATATGCAAAAAAAGACGGTAAATGGGGCGTAATTGATTTTAAAAGTGAAGTTTTAGTGCCTTTTAAATATCAGCATCAGCATGTAAATATGCGAAGTGACGAGTGGGTCGCTGCTTTTCGAAAATCGGGAAAAAATGTGGTAATTAATATTCCGCAGAAAAAAGAATTTTCAGCTCCGCAATACGAAAACCTTCTTATTGAAAATGGGCATTTAATCGCTTCAAAAAATAGTGGTGAAACATCCAATTTTGGATTAATTAACCGTAACGGGAAAGAAATTGTTCCGTTTCAATATTCTCATATTTCAAATCCTTATTCCAGCTTCAAAACGGGTGCTTATTTTTCCGTAGAAAAAGATGGGAAATTTGGCATTATCGATACGCTTGGCAATGTAATTATCCCGCCTACTTATAAAAATCGCTTGTTGGTTCGCGACGATTATTTTATCAGCAGAAAACAGAAAAAAATGGGACTGATTAACAAGGAAAATAAGCAATTGCTACCCAGTAAATTTGATTGGCTTAATTTAAATGAAATTAGAACCAATGCTGAAGAATTGACGCCTATTTTTAAAATGAAAAGTGATGGAAAATATGGTTATTATTTTCCAATAAACAATAAACTTGTTAAACCAGAATACGACAGAATCGAATTTTTTAACGATCGACAGCGTAATCCTTCTGGTGCGAAACCAATAGGATTAATGAGTCTAGAAAAAGACGGAAAGGAAAAACTTTACAATATTAATTCTGATAAACTGATTCCGGGAGATTATGCAGCGTTTGAATTTAAGCCGCATCATAAAGTAATTTTAATGAAAGAAAATTACGGCGATCAGGGACTTTACGATTTAAAAAAAGAACGCTATATAATTCCGATAAAATACAAGTATATCAAGGTATTTAACGATCAAAATAAGCTTATTAAAGTTGAAAAAGATATTGGAAATTCTAAAACCCAAGCAGGTCTTTTTGCTGATAACGGAAAAGAAATTTTACCGGTAACTTATACTGATATTAAGCAAATTGACAGCACTTATTTTCTATTGCAAAAAGATAGTTTATACCAGCTATTTAATGCAAAAAATCATACTAAAGAAAACCTTCCGTTTACTAAAGTTACGCACAGCTTCAATAGCTCTTTACTAATTGCACAACAAGAAGATAAAGTATATTTCTACAATTATAAAACTCAAAAGCTTTTACTGAAAAACGTTTATTCTTCGATACAGCAGTTAAAAAACGGTACTTATTTAGTCACAAAAAAACAGGGTGAATTTTTAAAATTTGGCTACGTTAATGCTGAAGGAGAAGTGATTGTTCCCCTGGTGTATGATATGCTAAAAGCAGATTACTTACTGAATTTTCAAGATGAAAACTACCTGCCTCTATTCAAAAAAGATGAATCCAGCGAAAAATTGCTTGAGGGTTTTGCCGATTTGGATGGTAAAATCTTAGTACCTGCAAAATTTCAGAAAGTTTGGAAAGAAGAAAGCGGAAACGGATTTTTAACGATGAACAATAATCGTTTCGGAATTATTACAGCGGAAGGAAAAGAGATTCTAGATTCAAAAATCGATGTTTATTTAAATAGCCCCATGAGTCCTTATAGAGATACTTCAAACTTCAGTTTTCCGGTTGCATTTAAAGAGGATGGAATATGGCAATTTATGAATGAAGACGGAAAAATATTACCCATACGTAGCAAAGAAATAATCAGTTCTCAGCAATAAAAAAGAGATTATAAATCGAAGTGCTGAATTACAACAGCAGCTACAAAAAGAAATTTAATATGAATATTAATAAAGTGATAGTATTTTTTATGTTTTTTTGCTCAACAATAGTTGTTGCGCAGCATAAAGATTTTGTTGGGACTTATTTCTATACTGAAATGGAATATGCTGAACAATTACATATTCTAGAATCGAACCGATTTTCTTGGCAGCAGGTTTACGGTGCAGTCAATAAAGATCTTCGCGGAAAATGGAATAGAAAGGGAGACACTTTGCATTTAGTGTTGGATGCTGTCCCAGGTAATGAACGCTCAGCAGAGTTCGAAGCTATTTTTACCTCATCTGGAAATCTCAATTTCACAAAATTTAACGGCAAAATTATAGAGCAGCAAAAAAACCTCAAGCCTTATAATAAAGATTTATCTGAAGAGATGGCTAAAAAATTAGCCCAGCCTATAGATTATTCTAAGGTAATTGCGTCACGAAAAAGCCAATTAGAAAGACAAAAAGAAAAAGAACAAAAGCGCTTTGAGAAATTTAATAAAGAGCGAAAGGATTTAGGTAAATATCACGGTTTTTTTAAAAGTGATGATTTAGATGCTCCTATAGTCTTAGGAATGAATGCTAAAAGAAAGCAATTTGTTTTTGAAAAGCCAGCTGCAGAAAAAGGCAAGGTAGATCATCTTCAGGGAACATTTACGGTGAAAAACGATACGGCTTATGCAACCACAGCTGCAGATCAAGATAAAATAAAGCTTTACGGATCTCAATCTGATAATTTAGCTGAAGACGAGCTTGTGATTTATTTCAGAAAACTCAACTTTAAAATCATACAAGTTAAGACAGGTAAAAATTTTGACGAATCTACCTTTAATTCTTCTGAAAAATTTGAAACAGAAAATGATAGTGTTCGCTCTTTGCAATTAGAAAAGGGAGATAGCTTATGGATAGCTCTAGGTAAGAAAGAAAAGCACATCTATAGCTTTTCACTTCAAGATGTAAATTACAATCAACTCTTAGTGCAACCCAATTATGGTCACATAGAAACTTGGGTTGAAAAGCCGATTTACATCACAGATGAAGATGAAATTCATTCGCTTTACGATGGGAAATTTATTTTAAAATTAACAGCACCAGAGCGTATGTATCCATCGCTACCAATGATGCCTTCTAATCCTCGATTTAAAGAGGATAGATACTTTTCTATAGATCGAGAATCGCTTTTTAAGCTTAAAAAATAATTTTTTCAATTGAAGATATCCTTTCAAAACTCTACGTAGTTGATTATGTGGTAGTAGATTTAGATTTGTAAATCTTTTTTGAGAAGTAAACAGAAAAAAGCACCAAACTCTATTTTCGATCAAATAAAATCGGTTCTTATCTTTCCTATATTCCGCTGAAGAAAAGCATATAACCACTCATCATATTTTAAACAGATAAACTTAAGTGTTTAAATAGTTTTACATGAAGTTAATCAACAATAACAATCATGAAAAAAACGAACACAAACACAAGAGTAATCTTAAGTATTTTTACGTTCTTCTTATCAATTACTGCTTTTTCACAGGATATCATCGGTTCTTGGAAGGGCACTTTAGAGACACAAGGTAAGGAGATTCCATTAGTATTTAATATTGGAAAAAAAGACGGAATATTATCTTCTACTATGGATAGTCCCCAACAAGGCGCATTTGATATTCCAATGGATTCTACACTTTTTGAAGAAAAGAAACTTAGCATAGTTTTCTCTCAAGGAGGTATTAAATATGAAGGAATTCTAGATCAAGAAAAACTAACAGGTACCTTTTATCAAGGCGGAATGGAACTTTCTCTTAATCTATCAAAAACGACAAAAAAGAAACCTGGAAATACATCCCTACCATCATCGAAGGAAACCTTTGAGAAAATAGCAGCTTTCGACGATAAATTTTATAAATATTCAGTTGAAGATTATTTTAAAGATCCGGCAACTAGCAAATTTAAATTTTCTCCTAAAGGTACTTATGTTTCCTATAGAGAGAAAGATGAAAACGGCAAAAACCACATTTACGTGAAGCACACCAAATCGGGAGAGATTACTCGTGCTATCAAAGAACAAAATGAGTTAATAAGATATTATGGCTGGGCTAACGATAGCAGATTGCTATATGTTAAAGACAATGGCGGTAATGAAAACTTTCAACTTTTTGCCGCAAACCTTGATGGTAGTAACAACAAAGCTTTAACACCATTTGACGAAGTTTCGGTTCAGATTATAGATTTTTTAAAAGATCAACCAGATCAAATAATTGTATTATTAAACAAAGAATCTAAACAAATATTCGAACCCTATAAATTGAATATTGTATCTGGTGATTTAGAAAAATTATTCGAAAATAAAGACACCACCTCCCCTATTTTAGATTATAGATTTGACAAAGATGGAAACTTAAGAGGTTATACAAAACAGCAAAACGGTGTAGATAATGCCATATATTATAGAACCGAAAAAGATCAACCGTTTACTCATGTATTAACAACTAATTGGAAGCAAACCTTTAGAGTGATTGCATTTAATTACAATACAGCATACAAACACGATGCTTATGTACTGTCTAATCTAGAGAGTAACACTAATGAATTGGTTCTTTACGATTTAGCGAAAAATGAAATTATTGAAAAAGTTTACAGTAATCCTACATTTGATGTAGGCGGATTTGCGCGTTCTCGAAAAAGAAATTTCGAAATAGATTATTATTACTACATAGGAGAAAAAACCCGCATTATACCTGTAAGTGATTTTTATAAAAAATTACATCGAAAATTTAAAGAACAATTTGGGGATAAAGTATTTAGAATTGTTGATCATACCGATAACGAAGAAAAGTATTTAATACTATTGGAAACCGATAGAATTTACGGTACTTATTACACTTACGATATTAAAGAAGATACTTTTACAAAGATCTTAGACATGATGCCGCAATTACATGAAGAAGATATGGCAGAAATGCGTCCTATAAACTTTATATCTAGAGATGGATTAAAAATCTACGGTTACATAACGATCCCAAATAATATTGAAGGAAAAAAAGTTCCACTTATTTTAAATCCTCATGGAGGTCCTTATGGTTTACGAGATCATTGGGGTTTTAATCCAAAGACTCAACTTTTTGCGAGCAGAGGTTATGCCACATTGCAAGTTAATTTTAGAGGCTCTGGTGGATATGGAAAAGATTTTTTTCTAAAAGGCAATAAACAAATTGGAAGAAAAATGCTTAACGATCTTGAAGATGCTGTGGCATACGCAAAAACGCTTGATTTTATTGATGATGAAAAAATAGCAATTTTCGGAGCTAGCTACGGCGGTCTGGCTACGTTAGGAAGTCTCGTAAAAACTCCAGATCTATATACCTGCGGAGTTGATTATGTAGGTGTAAGTAACCTATTTACTTTTAAGGATTCTTTTCCTGAATACTGGAAACCTTTTATGGGTCAGTTTAATGAACAATGGTATAATTCTGAAAACGAAAGCGAACAAAAAATCATGGAAGAAGTCTCCCCTGCTCTTCATGTAGACAAAATAACGAAACCATTATTTGTTATTCAAGGAGCGAATGATGCCAGAGTAAATATCAATGAATCAGATCAAATAGTACAAAATATGAGAGCTAGAGGTATTGTATGCGGCCCACCAACCACATCTACTAACTTAGCATAATTTTATTTACCGGATTCCCTTCTTGTAAACTTGATCTAAACTTGCTGTAATTTCTTGTAATTCTGTGGGTAGAGATTTCGGATGTTCTTATGGTTGATGGACATAATATTCTCTAGGGTATATTTAAGCCACTCAAATGGATTCACCTCGTGCTTTTTGCAGATGGCAAAGAAGGAATAGATTCCTGCGGCTCTTTCTGCTGCTGAATGAGAACCTGCAAACAGGTAATTTTTTCTGCCCAGTGCCAATGGCCTGATGGCATTTTCCACTAAATTATTATCGATCTCCAGAATACCATCAAAAAGATAGGCGCTAAGTTGGTCCCAACGATCCATAGAATACTTGAAGGCCTTTCCGATAGGACTTTTGGGAAGGATTAGCCGATGCTTCATCTGATCGAACATCCATTTGCCAAATTCATTGATGACAGGCAGTGCTTTTTCCAATCGCAGGGACTTACGCTGCTCCGGGCTTAAGTTTTGCTCTCGTGCCTGGGCTTCTACCGCGTATAGTTTCTGGATAAAGCCCAATGCTTTTTCAGCGCGCTCCCTATCATTATCTTTTGCCTTGTCAAATTCCCTTCTGGCGTGGGCCCAGCAGTTCAGGTGGGTAACCCCTTCACGCTTGCCGATTTTATCATAAGCGGCATAGCCATCACTTTGAAGGTAGCCTTTAAACCCGGCCAATACATGATCGGCAGCCTCACGGCTACGCCCGGGCCTGTAATCAAAGAGTACGCTGCCATCCATGGGACAATGATGTACCCAATAATACCCTTGATGTGTTTTTCCTTTTTTAGCGGGATCCATTACCCTTATGGGGGTTTCGTCACTTTGCAGATATCCTTTGGAGCGAATATCCTCCAGTAGGTGTTGGTAAAGGATATCGATGATTTTAAGGCTTTGCCTGGTCCAGCCTTCCAGTGTGGAGGAGGCTATGGGGATATCCGCCCTTTTAAAGCGTTGCAGCTGTCGGTAGAGCGGGAGATGGTCCTGGTACTTATCGACCAAGATCGAAGCTAGGAGTCCGGCCCCCGGGATTCCCTTTTCGATCACCCGCTCGGGAAGTTCCCCGATGATTACTCCTTCTTTATTGGTTGGAGCATACTTATAGCGGATGTAGCGTTTAATATAGTATCTGGCAGGCTCGTATTCCAGCTCGTCGGTCACTTCCTTGCCAATACAAACCATATCGGTAATATCTTCTTCAGGATAGATCTCGATCTCTTTGACCTCAAGATGCTCCGGAAGGGCCATTCTTCCTTTGTGGTTGGAAGTTTTTTTGCGACGCTGGCCACTGAGCTTTTCTTTTAACCCGGATTCTTGTGCCGCTGCCTTTTGGGGCTCCATTTCAAAGGGAAGGCCCAACTGGTTCTTATCCCCTTCGAAACGTTCCCTTTTTTGGCCAAAGGCCAGACGTTTGTAGTACTCCACCTGGAATTTCAGGTCAGCAATCTCATGCTGTGCTTTTTTAACTTCTTGCTCCCTTTTGGAAACACTTTTTTCAGCTTTTCCCCTCTTTTTCGTCTCCTTCTTCAGGAGGACCAAAAGCTGATCTTTAGTAAGGTTTTCTAAGGGTTCTTGCATGGGTTAAAGATACAAAAACAGACCTGTTAAACCTACCGTGAACCCCTGTTTTTACTAATAAAACACGATTATTTTCTAGTGGGAGTAGCGCAGTTTCTGAACACTTTTTTCAACCGTAATACCCTCTATCATCAGTACCAATTGCGGCCAGGTAAAACTGGTCTGATCTTCTTTAATTACAGGCGGAGTAAAGCTTCCGCGCTCCAGACGTTTGTAGTATAAAACAAAGCCGCCCCGCTCCCAGTGAAGCAGCTTGAGATGGGTGCGGTTACGGTTAAGAAAAACGAACACATCACCGCTGGTAGGCTTCCGGTTGAGCTCATTTCTCACCAGCCCGCTCAAGCCATTAAATGATTTTCGCATATCACAAGACTTACGATAAAAGTGATAATTATGGGAGGAACCTAAGGAGAACATTAATACAACTTAACTAACCGGGCAATAAGTCCCAGGTCCGCAGCATTCATTTGGAGTTTGACCCCGTTGGGATAAATAAGTTCCAGCTCACCCGATGACGACTTTAATCCCTTGGTAACTTCTACAAATCCCCCGGGCCGATCTTCATCTTTCTTTTTGCGGATCCAGTAACAAAAGGTGGAAGGACTGATTCCTTTTTCTTTGCTAAAAGCTTTTGCCGAAAGACCGCTATTACGATAGTCATTAACTAAAGTGTACATTTCTCCCTGTTTGCTCATAATAAATATTATTTTAGAGCAAAGCTATCGGTAGAAAGTTAACTAATCAAGATGCAGTTGGTGGGGTGGATACGAGGTATTGATGTTCCTTATATGGTTAAATACAATGAAGGTCATGGCTTTTATCACGAAGAAAACAAAGTAGAACTATATAAAACCATAATAGGATTTTTCGCGAAACATCTTAAATAGCTTCATCAAAAAGAGCCTAATTGTATTATATTACTATTTGGCTCTTTTACTCTCCATTCTTATGTTCCGTACGCCATATAGAATTTACCACTCCCCATATTTTGGATTATTATTCAGTATTACTAGTTTATCTTTATAAAACAATCAAAAAACAAACAGTTATGTTCGCATTAATCGTAGCATCCGTAGATTTCATTATTCAAACACTATTAAATTAAAACAAAATCATCATGAAAAAATCATCAAAAACTCCGGAAGAGAAATTCAACAAATTATTAAAGGGATCGGAATCAGCAAAAATTAGCGCTCTCATCTTAATTACTATTTCTGCCAAATTAATATATCAAATGAGGGAACATATCGAATATTTGATTCCGATGGCAATAGGAGTTATACTACTCATTGGCTACACCATCAATAATTTATGGCTGAAAAACTATAAAATTGATGAGAAAAACATTCAATTTCAACTTAAAAGATACAAACTATATCTTGCGAAAAGGGAAAAATATGAAGTAAGCATTATGTTTATTTGGATTCTTACCGTGGTACCTTCCCAATTATATGGAAAAGATATAAATCTCTTTGTTTTACTTATATTCATGGCTCTAACCTTTATTTTTATCGTAATTGTCAATTTCCTGTTTAAGAAAACAAAAATTGAAGTGAAAAAACTAGAATCAGAGATAAATCAGTTAAAGAATTCAGCAATAACACCTATTGGAAATTAATGAATCTCAATTCAAAAACAATATCGTACTGGATAATCCAAACAGTCATCTGGTCCTTGTTATCAAGTATAATGGCCTTAAGCTATTGGGCAAGCGGTAACGAGTTAAGTTTGAAGACCTGGCAGATTATCATGGATTTTTTTGTAGTGATATTGTTATCTATCTTTTTCACCCATCAATTAAAAAGAATCATAAATAAATTTATTCCATTTGACGCGCTCAAGCTGAAGCAATTATTTATAGTTATAGGTTTTCTGTTAGCTGCTACCGTTTTATTCTATTCCGCTTATACGATATATAATAAGTTTACATATACTTATATCTATAATAGGATTGACGTTCTAGAACATCCCTCCCAGAGTTTAGAAAACAATTTGATTTTTGCACTGAACTATTTTATTTATTTCGCGATGTGGACAGTATTCTACGTAGCTGTAAAAGGATTAATGGAACTAAATAAAAGCAGAGAAACCAGACTAAAACTTGAATCTAATCTTAAAGAATCGCAATTAAATACACTTAAAGGGCAGATTAATCCACATTTTATGTTTAATAGTTTAAATAATATTCGTGGCTTAATGCTGGAAGATGTTCCAAGGGCTAGAAATATGCTCACACGCCTTTCTGAAACCTTACGCTATTCTTTGACGAAAAGCACTTTAAATTCTATTGCACTAGAAGATGAACTTGATATGGTAAGAAACTTTATTGAAATTTCTAAAATTCAGTTAGAGGATCGTCTTCAATTTGAAGAAAAAATAGATAAAAAATCTTTAAATATACTAATCCCTCCCATGATTATACAGATGCTTATCGAGAATGCTATAAAACATGGAATATCTAGTTTAAAAGAAGGTGGATTAATAGTGCTGTCCACATGCCTAATTGATCACCAGTTACAAATTAAGGTAACCAATACAGGAACACTAAGAACCAGTAAGGATAGTACAGAATTAGGCTTAAAAAACATAAAGCAGCGATTAGCATTACTTTATGGTGAAAAAGCAGACTTCAAATTAGAAGAAATAGAAAATAAAGTGATTGCATCAATTAATATTCCAACAGCATGAAAACTTTAAAAGCAGTTATTGTTGAAGATTCCCGTTTAGCTCGAAATGAGTTAAAAGAACTTCTAACTTCACATAAAGAAATAGAACTTATTGGTGAAGCAGCAAATGTAGATGATGGTTTCAAGTTAATAACAGCAAACAATCCAGATCTACTTTTTCTAGATATTAATATGCCCGAGAAAGATGGTTTTGAATTGTTAGAAATGTTGGATGAAGTACCTTTAACTATTTTCACAACCGCTTTTGATGAATATGCGATCAAATCTTTTGAATATAATGCCTTTGATTATTTATTAAAACCCATTAATCAAAAACGCTTTGCGCAGTCTATAGAAAAAGTTCTCGAGAAAGGATCTAATAGTGAATCTCCAGATCCTAAAAATGAGAATGCTTTAAGTCTTGATAAGCAAATCTTTATAAAGGATGGAGAAAAATGCTGGTTAGTAAAGATTCAGGATATCTTTATGTTTGAAATTGTGGGAAACTACACTCGTGTATTTTTTAAAAACAACAAACCACTTATCTATAAATCTTTAGGCCGAATCGAAGAAAAATTACCAAATGACATTTTTTTTAGAGCAAATAGACAGCAGTTAATCAATATAAATCACGTTAATAAAGTGGTATCCTGGTTTAACGGAAAACTAAAAATTGAAATGAATTCTGGAGACGAAGTTGAAATTTCCAGAAGACAATCTTACTTATTCAAAGAACAACTGAGTTTTTAGAAAAGTCAATCATATAAAATCTTCTATTATAAATCAGAATAGAAAGAAAGTTGAAGCAAGAATAAACGTCTTTTAGCATATCTGTGCATTTGGAATGATCTTCTAGGTAAAGATCACTTTATATATTCACAATGCTATACATTAAATATGAATAGAGCTTTTGCTTATACAAATTGTGAAATACACATTCCAAAAGAACAAATCTTTTAGAAAGAATCGATCTTAGATACCACCAAACAAAAAAGTCGCTGAAAAAATGTCTTCAGTGACTTTTATGAGTATACCTTACATGTGGCGATCTGTTTATGCCTTATTAATCTAAATGTTTATTTATGCAGTTTCAAAAGATCACTTAGCCGGAATAATTGAGAGCCTAATTTGCTTGAATTGTTTGTTGAGATTCAATTTTAAATTGCGCCATGGCTTCACCGGGCACTAACTTATAAATAATTTTATATTCATTTCCTGTAATTTTCCCATTTTTAAATATTGGAAAACTACGTATTAGCTTATTATTTTTTATATCGTATATATCGTTTCCTCTATAATTGCCCTCATCCAGTTTAAAAGAATTATAAGGAAAATTAACCAGTGACATTGATTTCTTATGATTTGTAGTGAAAACTAAAACTTTGGATTTTTTCGTTTTAAAATTCTTTAAAATTATGACTAGCTCTGGATCTTTGTCATTATTGAGATCTGTAGTTTGGGCGCTAACAATATTCATATCAAGGGATTTATAAAAAGTTGAATTATCTT
The DNA here is from genome assembly GCF_030409505.1 of Zunongwangia endophytica. Taxonomy (NCBI): domain Bacteria; kingdom Pseudomonadati; phylum Bacteroidota; class Flavobacteriia; order Flavobacteriales; family Flavobacteriaceae; genus Zunongwangia; species Zunongwangia endophytica. The sequence goes on from NZ_JAUFPZ010000002.1 coordinate 1,630,639, forward strand.
TCGCTAGTCCCATTGGAGTTACTTGTAATATTTTTTTATCATCAATAATTTCAACACTAATCTCAAAATTGATCCCTTCCCGATGTAGATATTTTGAGAATATTCTTGGATCGACTTGAGCCGTATCTAGACTGCCTTTAATATACCTATAGTCCCCTCCAATACTGGCGCCACCAGAGCAAAAATAGGCCAATCCTTCCGATGTTTTAGAAGAGACAAATAATCTATCTCTGGTAAACATAAATTGAATTGGTAAATCTGTTTCAATCGCTACATAAGTACTATCATTCTTTTTTTTTGCCAAACAATGAAGAGTACAGGTTGGTCGCTTAAGATCTGCTCTCGACCGGATTGATAAACTAATCAATTTATCTTCTAAAGAAGTGACTTCAATACCTACCCAATCCTTTCCTTCATTTCTATCTTCATAGTCACTATTAACATAAGTACCGTCAGGATCGAAACTGTTATTATTTGATATTGAGTCTTGATGGTCTATTTGATTGGAATTATTGTTTTTACAATAAACGAAGCAGTTTATAAAAAATAAAAAAAGTAATTTCTTATACATAAGCAGTCATTTAAAATTTATCTCCGATTTCTTTTAACTTTTCGGGAGGATCTAATCTATACCCAATAAAAAATAGTCCATACCAGGAGTCATGCTTTATTTTTCTATCGTAACTATTTTTATAATTGAGAGAATTATACGATACACGAGCTCCCATTAGAAGAGTATCGGTATTAAATCCTAATTGCATGCCACCACCGTATTCTTGAGTAAAGTAGGTATTCACTTCCTTTTCATCAATATTTTCTCCTTTTTGTCTATAATTTTCAATACGCATTCCTAATCCTCCAAAACCATATGGAGAAATATTGAATTTTTCAGCGACTACCCAATTATAGTAATAATTTAAATCCAGGCTTAGATGATAATCTTTTTCTTTGCCTTTAAAATTTTCAAAATCATTTGAAAATTTTGTGTATCCGTAATTGAGCCGAGGTACAAAGCTTCCTGTACTGTATCGTTGCCATTCTCTTTGATATATTAGGTTTTCTAAAGAAAAATCGGGGTTGAGAATATATGCGGTTGATCCACCATAAAATGTTCGCTTTAAATCAGGAAATAATAAATAAGTTTCACTACTGGGTAATCCCTTTAAAAAGTCGCTTGAATTGGCGACATAAAAACCTTTCATGCGTTGATATGTAAATTCCTGTACGAATTGCCCTGGAAATATTCTGAAACTAAGGTCAGAATAACTGCTCTCGCCTTTTTCATCATCACCATGATTTCCGGGTAAAAAATCAGGAGTAAAACTATAGCTTAAACTAAAAATTTTATAATCGAAAAGAAGAGTAAGCCGAAGATCATTATTTAAAGCAAGGTTCAGGTTAGTACCTTCTGCTCCACTGGAGATATAATAATTCTCTAAATGTGAATCGATATTTAATTTGATTTGCATTTTATCTTCATAGGATATAATTGCAGTGCTATCAGTTTCCTGTTCGTTTTGTGCAGTGATGCCTTGAAGACAGCTGCAAAAGATCACAAAGATCAAATTGTAAGTAAGATTATAAGACATAATAACAGACCATGATTAAAGAAATTATAATTAAGTAAGAGAAAAGTAAGCTTAGACTAGTTTTAAATATTAAGCCAAATGCTGTTAATTGAAAAAACTGAAAATAACACCATAGGAATAATATAGTATTGATTATTAATTCGAACCTAGTGATAAGTTTTCTTGCACTAGGCTCTTCGGGGACAGAGTATAAAATACTTAGAAAGGCAATATGGAAAATGATTCGTTGACATGCAGCATAAGTATTCAATACAAAGTGCTCTGGAAAATTATAAGATTGTTTATTAAATATCAACCATGAACTGAATGAAAATATTGGAAGCGTAGCTAGCGTATAATACACATAGTTTCCGTCTAAAATACTAGCAAGCTTTAAATATTTTTCATCCTGGGCTAACTTAGAAGAAGCTTGATAAAATAGATTAATATCGAGATAATGGTAAAGAAAACTATAAATAGTAGAAAGTACTACAAGCATAGAAACTGGCATAAAATACCTGACTCGCTTACCTGCAACATAATCCCTTATTGCATAACCTGGTCGTATAAATAACTCTTTTATAGTGAAGAAAAAACCTGAATCGATATTAAACAAGCCCAATTGCAAGTCGTTGAATATTGAAAAACTGTGGATTCTTTCAATAGAAGACTTTTGACCACAAAGACTACAGTATCTTCCTTCAAAATAAAGATCGCAGTTCTTACACGTAGTCATAAGCATTTCATATTACGCTCAAGCTTTATTATTTATGCTTACTTCCCCAAGGTGTTCTTTTTACCAAGTAGTTTATGGTTCCATTATATGAATCTAAAGAATTACCGAAACCATTACGGCTCACCGAATAGACGTTTCTTCCGGCATCCGAAAATATATTTAGTTCAATTGAAGTATCATAATTTGATACTGTTGATGAGCTGTTTGATGTATATTCAGATCCAGAACTCTTTTCTTTCTTTTTTTCTTTATCCCTTTTGTCCTTATAGGTTGTACTAGAACTTCCATAAGAGCGCGTACCTTCAAAACTTATATTAGCGGTTCCATAAACCACATATTCCACCCCTAGTAACTCTGCTAGCTGCTTCGGCATTAAATTTTTTATCAGGCTAGGGTCCAAATTGTTTTGTAAAAGAAGAGCATTCGTAGTCATTGGATCCTGAACAATAATTTGATTTGTATTTTTCTTAAAAGAATTGATAGTCGCATGTTGTATTTGGTCAGACATTGCTTCACTCATCAATCCTTGATCATTAGAAACCATAGTGAATGGAAGAATAGCAATTTTATTCTTACGTTCCTCAGCCGTAGTAGTAGGTAGATTCGAAATTGAAGTTTTAGGCTGTGCTATAATCTGAGTTCTACCACTGGCAAAAACAATTTTTTGTATATCATCCTTTTTAAATTCGTAAGTGAGATCTTCACCATTATATATAAAATCGATAGACTTGTCGTGAACAGCAGTTACTTTACCATCTTTAGTTTCCCCATTTATCATATAAACCACATCCGTTTTTTCTTGAGCAAGTGCGCTACAGATGCAAAAATTTGATATTAGCAATATTGTTGCTAAAAGTAATTTCAACTGTTTCATATTGTCACAGAGTTAGTTATCCTTTATAAATATAGTTAAATATTTCAAAAATTAACATCTCCAATACAAAAATGATTACGAATTATGTTCAATAAAAGAATATTAAGCTGTTGATAGCTCAAATAATATTACTTTCTAATAATCCATATTTTGAAATATAAATTAGTGTTCACAGAAAATAATATTAATTGCCTTTAATTTTACTGTAAATAGGACTTGAATAACATTGATGGTAATTCGAGCATAAAGGGGAGCAGTACCATTTTTGGCTTTTGATGATTTTGGAATAAAAAGAATTCCAAAGCTTACGGCATTTTTCATAGTGTTTCGTTCTCCAATTAGACAAGAGGCGTGAAAACGAATGTTAAATCAATATGAACAATAAGATACCAAAAAAAAGGTCACCGAATCGGACTCATTTTTAATGATTGCAAATGATATGAAAAACCGTCTAAAACAGAAAACCTTGAAAATCAATAGATTAACAAGGTTTTTTATACCATTTTAATATGGTCTTGGTCGGGGTGGCAGAACGCTTGTAACATTCTGAAACCCTCAGTATTTATAAGGTTTCCCATGGCTTCCAATTCTGGAACTCACGATTAACTCACATTATAATCAGAACATTTTGAAGTCGTATGGTACTTCAAATCAAATATATGAAAATAATCAAAAGGGTAGGTCATCAAATTCTCCTGAATATTGATTTTCATCTAGATTCTCATATTGTTGATTGAGCCATCCCTTTTGTTTTTCTTCTTCATTCAATGTTCTTTTTATTGCACAAACAACGGATTTGCCCCCTTTTAATATTAAATCAATTAATTTCTTAATTATTTCCGATTGGTTTGAATTTTGTTCCGATCCATCCACCTTCAACCACAGCTTTAAATGATGTATAATTAAAATATCTATTCACATTTAAATACGAAATGCATTTTCCACCATTTATACCAATGATTCTCTCATCTTCTTTTAAAACGTCATAATACGAAAGTGGGATATACATTCCATTGCACAATCCTATATCATCAGGATCAAATTCAATTCGAGGACATAATTTTAAGAGAAATGGGTCATCGTTAATTCTAAAATCATCTGAACTATTTTTCCCTTCTGAATTCTTAATTTTGCTTTGAATGGAATACATTCTTTTAACTTCATCCTCAAATTGCGTATTATTTATCAGAAATAAGAAATTATCGCCCTCACGTTCCATAACTTTATATTGAACCAAAATGAAACATTTATAATTCTCGTTATAATAAATCAAATCCGTACCCAAAATTTCTTCTAATGGCATTCGATTTGCTAACAAAACAGTAAGTTTTGTATTTTGATTTTTAAATACTGTTGAAGAATATTGAGTGCTTTTTTTAGCATCAAAACCAGGGAAATTGTTTAAATCATTAATAATCATATTATCCTCTCTGAGTGACATTTTATTTAGACCGTCTAAGTAACTTGATATATCCTCTTCTTCGTTGAAGTCCCATCCAGAGATTTGATTCCGATCAATATCAGCTATACTCATAGCTGTAAGAAGAGCTTCTTTTTGAGTAGCTAGAACTTCCTTTTTATTGATTGATAATTTACTTATTCTCTCCCGTCTTTCAATCAAATATTTTTTCAAATATTCTGCTGAATCAGGATTTAGATCAATAAAGACACTTAAAAAATTATCTGAACTCTTAATTGCAAGCACCCCCCCTTTTTTAAATTGATTTCGAATATATTTTTTATGTCTACTATTACACAATTCTAATATATCTTGTTTTTTTATTGGCTGGTCAACTTTCCTAATATCACGAATATTCAATTTCTGCAAATCAGTACCAGCAGATAATCCTTTTTTTCCTATTCCATAATGGGTAATTACATCATTTTCATTAATTATATAGCAAATTAATTCTACATTACGAGGATAACGAAATTTTACAACTGGCTCAGCAAATTCATTACCAACATAACTTTTTAATAAGTTATACCTAGAATTTCCTAATCTTAAAAAATAACCAGAGGCGTTAATCATTTAATTTATTTTTATCAGTTGTTCTCAACTCAATCTTTTGATTCCTCATATCTAAAATTACACTTTTTTAGCTAAAAAGCGCTATTTGCGATGAACCGTTGATTTATTCATTGCTTATTTTACTAATTTTTAATCTATTAGATAACAGCTTTCTCTAGTTCTAGAAAGGGCAACATAAAGCTTATTCTTTGTTCTATTTGCTAATTTCATAAGATTGTTTTGATTAAACAGTTTAGCTGTATTTTTATTTAAGATTATACAAATATTAATATAATCATCCTCTCCTTTACACTCACACGAATTTTAAATAGGTAATATTGATCAAATTGTGCGCTAATTCAAGATGGGTGTCTGTGGACACAATCTTGATTGCTCCCAACGATCGCAATGAAAAATAGAGATGTTTATGGGGGGAAGCTAGAAAGGTTTCCAAGTTGTTTATCTAGGAACAATCTAGGTGCATTAATACTGATTTAAAACTTCAAAAGACCATCAAGAAGGTAGTATTTTTGCAGAAAATAGTTTATGCATAAATTATGAACTTATTTAAGTCGCTCCAATTCTTCGTCTATATTTTTCTGTAGAGTTGCGTCTTTTATATTTTTTCCGAAGGAATATTTTAAACCTATGGCTATTTCCTGTCCGTCTGCAAAAAACAGGCTGTTGGTATAAATGTTATTGATTTGATAGGTTTCCCCATAATTCATTTGTTGAAAAATGTCATTAAAGTTTAAACTCACTTGCAATTTTTCGAAAAAAGTTCTGGAAAAGGATGCTCCTAAAACAAACATGGAATTTCTTTTATAAATTCCTTCATGTCTGGTAGTCTGTCCCCGAAAGTTAATAGCGAATTGAGTTTTGGGGATTATATCAATCTCATTATGGGAATAATAATAAAAAAAAGGTTTGGCTTTCAATGTCTGAATTCCGGCTGCATCCATTATTTCAGAATATGCAAATAAAAGGGAATTGGTAGAAGTTAAGAATTTATAGGATACGGGTGCCGCAAGTTCCAGGTATATTCCATTTTCCCTTTCCAAATTATTGGGAGACATAATTAAACGCTCCATCGCTTCATTAAAATCGACGCTATAATACACCGGATCTTTTTCGGTATAATAACCCACCTCAAATGACATTTTTTTCCATTGGTAATTCAGGGAAACTTCATCAGTATACGTTGGTCTTAAATTTATGTTCCCTGAGAATTCAAGGAATGGATTAAGATAGGCTCTAATTGAACTGGCATTTGAATAATTGGGTCTTTGAAGGCTTTTTTTGTAATTTATAGACAGTGTATTTTCATTTTCCAGAGTATAATTAAATTGTACTGATGGCAACCAATTGAGGTTATTCCGATCTATAACTAAATTTTGTTCTTGTTCATAATTTCCCTTCACTTGGCTTTCCTCTATTCTTAATCCTATGCGATAGTCCCAATTTTTAAAGTTTCCGGAATGATCGGCATAAGAAGCATAAATGGATTCTTCATAACCATAGTTTTTTGCTTCTGAATTAATATATGTATATGCATTTGCCTTAGCCAATGCCAGGCTGGCTCCTAAAGCAACAGTAAATATCGAACTAGTTTTATTTTCATAATCAATCCGCATACTGCCCCGTTTGATACCAAAATCCTGATCTCTTAAACCTGCAAACTGGTATTCTTGCTGGTTAATACTATTGTAAATTTCCGTTTGTAAATCCTGTCCGTACCAGGAATATTGACCACCCAAAAAGAGGTCTTGATTTTCAGAAAATGATTTACTGAAATTTAATTGGGAAGTCATATAGTTTCTTTCGCCATTATTTTGGGTAAGGGTAAGTATATCTGTACTTTCAAAACCGTCTTTCAAAAACGTTTCTGTTTCAATGGGAAAATCCTCACTCTGCGTCCTGAAATTGATGCTAGTTGATAGTTTGGTGTCTTCATCAAGATCATAGGATACGTTAAGCCCGGAAACGATTTGTGGTCTTGGTGCAGATGTAACCACATTAAAAGCGTAGCTGACCGGTTTATGCGCCCGCTAATTCTAAATCCTGTTCTTTTGAGATCAAAAAGGTAAGGCAGTAAAATTCAAAGTGAACTTATACCTATGAAATGTAGATCGGTCAACGTTTCCAGAATATTGCTAAAGCGAACGTGAGCCAAAAGCAAATATTCCGCTTCAATCCATTAATATTTTTGTTTGCTTTTGGCTTATGTTCAAGACCATTTCGACGAACCGTTTTGACTGCAACATAGTGAAAGGAAATATGGTAAGGACTGGTGGGATAATACCCAAATTTCATTTTTATTAATTTTTCACGAAAAAAAACACCTATTTATAGGGCTTTCCAAAGGTTTTCCTGGAAATTTTGTAAAAAATATTTTATGTTAAAATTATAAGGTATTGAAAATCAGTAAAATAAAAAATAATAACACCGCTCTGCGTGTTATCCTCTTGCTATTCATTTTTTCGATGTTATCTCTCAAATGAATACAGAAGGTCAAAGAGAATTTACTAAAACTAAAACCATAGATAAATTATAAAATTATTTAGATGAATATGGAAAATTCCTTATTAGGCTCTTCCTTAATCATTTTAAATTTTATTTTAACTTATTGGTTATTTGTATACCTAAACGTCTTTGTAAGGATATTAATTTTAATAGTGGTAAACGTTATTTTTAACAAATAAAATAATACAACATAACGTTTTATGACATACATTTATTAAAATCAATGAAATATTATTATTTAACTTAAAACTTTAATTATGAAAAAATCATTTTATTTTTTCATGTTAGTTGCTGTACTACCATTATTTAGTTTTTCAGAAAACCAAATAAATCACTTAGAAATCTTAATGAACAGAGATTTTGATGCAGAAGCTTTAGAAGCATATAATGAAATTTTACCCGTTTTTGGTCAACAGGAAGCGACTGAGACTTACCAAGCCGTACACGCTCAATGTACTCAAGCAGGTGGAGATAGTGAGTTTGAAACTGAAATTGATGGCTAAATTTAGATTTATTTTATTTTTATTTTTTAGTATCAATATGTTTAGTCAAAATGTCGAAGTAATATATAAGGCATCAGCAAAGCATATTGATACTATTGAAAATGTAAGATCAAGCAATATCATTAGAAAAATCACTAATAATATAAATGATATTATGCCTAATATTGATTTTGTTCTAACTAGTAACAATAACTTTTATAATATGACTTATAAAAGGATTATGCCAAATGATCTTCAAAATGAAAATTTTTTTAATCTTTCAATTATAAGGGCGTTAGATGGCGTTTTAATCAATGGGGATTTTGAAAAAGGTATGAGTTATTATGAGTCCAGAAATTTAAAAAAAGTTAGAAGTGTCAATATGGATAACATTGAATGGACTATAACAAAAGAATATAAAAATATAATAGGGTATAAATGTTATAAAGCTATAGGAAGTATAAAAGATCCCGATCAAGAAAATAAGCTTACACCCCCTTCAGTTGCTTGGTTTGCACCAGAAATGAACTTTCGTGGAGGACCTACTGCTTACGCAAATCTACCTGGCTTAATTTTGGAGTTGGAAACTCCTAAAATTATTTTTAAGGCGACGGATTTAAAAATGAAAAGAAATGTAAGCTTAAAAGAACCAAAATATAATTCAGATAATATTTTACCGCATAAAGAATGGCAAATATATTTCGAAAAAATGAATCCAATTCCTAAATCGAATAATTAAAAGAAACTCTACTAATCGTATTTGAAACTAAAACTACTTTTACTTTTTATCTTAAGCTTTTACTTTAATTGTATTAAAGCCCAAACCTACACTGGCACTGTTAAAGACTCCGCCAATGCGCCGCTTCATGGTGCTAACCTTATTGCGATCCCGGATAGTGATGATCTTAATATGGCCTTTTCTATTTCAGATGAGAAAGGGCGATATCGGCTTAACCTGAAAAAAGACAGTAGCTATGTGATCGAGATTAGTTATTTAGGCTATCAAAAAATCATCGATTCTATTATTGCCAGCCGTGATATTCAAAAAGATTATACCATGCACTTCAGTAACGAAAGCCTGGAAGAAGTCCTTATCAAAAAGAAAATGGCGGTGGTGGTAAAAGAAGATACCACCATTTACCGTACCGATGTTTTTAAAACCGGTGAAGAGCGTAAGCTCCGCGAAGTTCTAAACAAGTTACCGGGCGTGGAAGTAGACCGTGAAGGGATCATTACCGTAAATGGTAAAAAGGTGGATAAATTAATGGTCGACGGGAAAACATTTTTCACCGGGGACTCTAAACTTGCCGTAGAAAATATTCCTGCCGATGCCATAGATGAAGTCGAAGTGTTGGATAATTACAGCGAAATCCCGTTTTTAAAAGGTCTGGAAGACAGTGATAAAATGGCGATGAACATTAAACTCTCTGAGGGTAAAAAGAAATTTGCTTTTGGTGATATCGAAGTTGGCGGTGGTGTAGAAGATCGCTATTCCCTGCATCCTACCTTGTTTTATTACAGCCCGAAAACCTCAGTAAATGTTATAGGGGATTTTAATAATACCGGGCAAAAGTCTTTTTCTATGCAGGATTATATCAATTTTGAAGGTGGTTATTTATCACTAATGGATCGGCCTAATGCAAGCAATATTTATAATGATGATTTTGCACAATTTCTACGGAATGAAGATTTTACCTATAACAAAAATGAATTTGGCGCTTTTAACATTGCCCAGGAAATTACGAGTGAACTCGATCTAAATGCTTACAGCATTATCTCCAATAATAAACTAAAAACGCTCGAAGAATACAACATTACCTACATCGATGAAGAGCGCGGGTTGGATGAATTTCGCGAAACCCGGCAAAACAACGATCTATTTTTTACACTAAATAAATTGCAATTGCGCTATCGCCCAAATGCCGATGAAGATCTTACGTACGATGCCTATGTAAAAACATCTTCGGCTACAGCAAACGGAATTTTAAATTCATTTACTCCGGTAGATTCTACATTTATCAATACGATGGCAAAGCCCGATGGGATCGATTTTACACAACATCTAAATTACAGCAAACAGTTTTCTTTCGAGCATACCACTACACTAAATGTCGATTATAAATATTCTAAGAACGAAAACGACAACGATTGGTTATTTAACGAGCCTATTTTTAATACGATTATTCCGTTTGTAGAAGAAGACAGTCTGCATTTATTTCAGCAGGTAAATACTACGCTCAACCAAGCCAGTTTAGATCTGAAGCATTATTGGGTTTTAAATAATACCAATCATATTTATCCGGCATTAGGGATCAGTTTTTCAGATCAGGGTTTTAGTACTCTCGACGAGCAACAATTGGATTCCGGAGAAATTAATAGTTTTACGGAAGCCGATTTTAATAATGATGTTCATTACCGGTTGGTCGATCAATATGTAGGCTTTCAGTATAAAACCATGTTTGGCGATCTTATTTTAAAACCAGGTCTTTTTTATCATTACTACCTGTGGCAGGTGACCCAGTTTGCTGATGAAATTACCAATGAAACAAAGCCAGTAGTATTGCCTGAATTTGAAAGTGAATATAAACTTGGGGGTTCAGAAAAATTACGATTAAATTACATTATGCGTTCCAGTTTTGCCAATGCATCAAGTTATGCCAATCGCTATCGCTTAAGTAGTTTTAACCGCATTTATCGGGGCAATGAAAATCTTGAAAATCAATTATACCACACGCTGTTATTAAGCTATTATAAGTTTAGCCTTTTTAAAGGCATTAATTATAATTTCTTTTTTAATTATTCGAATAGGGTAAATTCCATTTTGAATACAACCATTTTAGAAGGAATAAATCAGATCTCGAGTCCCGTTTATACCAATTTGCCCAATGAAACCTATAGCTTTCGTGGTTCTTTTACCAAGCGACTCAATGATTTTCGATTGACGGTAGATGGGAATGCTGCGCTGTCTAGTTATAGGCGAATCGTAAACCAGAATATCATCGCTTATGATTCTGAACATTATGGTTACGGCCTGCGAATACGAACTACTTTTGATGACCTGCCAAATTTAGATGTGGGCTACGAACATGAATTTAGTGCTTTTGGATCGGATAATTTTCAGAATAGATTTGTACAATTTCAACCTTTTGCCCGTTTAGAATATGATTTTTTAAACGGATTTATTCTAAAAGCCGATTACGAATATAATTATTACCAAAATCAGGAAAACGATCAGGTGAACCGTTTTCAGATAGGAAATGCCTCGCTGTTTTATAATAAATTAGATAGTGCCTGGAGTTTTGAGGTGGAAGTCAATAATATGCTGGATGCCAAATTCCGAAGGGAAAATTCTTTTTCAGAATTCATCGTTACCGATAGCCGTGTTTATCTACAACCAAGAACCGTTCTCTTGAAAATTGCTTATAAGCTGTAAAACAGCTTATAATTTCTCCCTCAACTTATCCATATCATTAGAAACTTTAGAATCAATCACCCGTGCATAAATTTGGGTCGTAGATAATTTTGTGTGTCCTAAAAGCTTGGAGACTGTTTCTATAGGTACACCATTGGCTAGCGTTACTGTCGTTGCAAAGGTATGCCTTGCTGCATGAAAACTAAGTGCTTTATTGATCTTGACCGCTTTGGTAATCTCTCTTAAGTATTGATTTGTTTTTTGGTTGGAATACACCGGAAGTAATATATCACTATTACTTACCCGTGGATGTTCTTTATATTTTTCTAGGATTCATTCTGCTTCTTCCAGAAGTGGGATTCTAAGCAACGTGTTTGTTTTCATTCGCCTTGTATAAATCCATTTTTTACCATCGATCCCGATTTGAATATGCTTTTTCTTTAGTTCCAATACATCACCATAAGGCAATCCGGTATAGCAGCAAAAAACAAAAATATCACGGTTTATGCTAAGCGTAGAGCGTTTAAACTTCTTTTCCTTGATCTTTTGTAATTCTGCTTTCGATAAATACACCATATCAACATGCTGAAATCGAAGCTTAAATCGTTTAGCAGGGTTCTTTTCAATCCAATCCACATATTCAGCAAGGCGCATAAGCTTTTTAAAGCGTTCCATATGTTTCATGACGCCATTGTTACTTAAGGATGGTAAATCACGCAGAAATCGCTCAAAACCAAGCGTGAATTGGTAATCGATCTTGTTTTAGATAAATGTCCGAGATGTTCCGTTTTTCTCTTAGGTAATTTTTTAGATAGGCTTCTGTAGTCGTATAGTTTTTTAACGTTCCGTATTTCAAAACACCTTTCATTTTAGTGGAGTGGTAGTCCAGTAATTGGGTTAAGGTGTAGTGTTTTTTATCAATGCCCAGGTATCGTGACTTCACCGCACTGGCTGTAATGACCTGATCTTCTTTTTGCAGACTGTCATAAGCTTTATATAAAAGAGCCTTGGTATCGTCTATTTTCTTATTGAGTTGCTGACTTTCCATACTGCTGCCATTTAACTTGCAGGCTGATTGGTTCCAACGGCTTACATCTAAGCTACGTTTTAGGCTCATTTCAATATAAATGCCGTTAACTGATATTCGGGCATAAAGGAGGGCTTCTTCTGTTTTTTTTCTTGCGGATGAAAAAAGAAATCATGAATGTTTGAGTGGTACGCATCGTTTTGTTTTTTTAATGGAACAATAATTAAGGGTTGAAAGCCAAAACGATCAATATGTACTAAGGGTCATGGGGCTAATCAAGTTACAAAAAATAAGCTCACGATTAACTCACGCAAAAAACCAAAACTCACGAATAACTCACATTATAACTGGTGAAGTTTGGTAGAATTTAACGCATTAAAAAAGGGCAACTACATGAAAACCATATAATTACCCTTTATTAACCAAAATTTGGTAGTTTAAAAAGTCGGGGTGGCAGGATTCGAACCTGCGGCCTCCTGCTCCCAAAGCAGGCGCGATAACCGGGCTACGCTACACCCCGAGTTGCAATGATTACTCGATTGCGGCTGCAAATATACTAATTCTTTTTGCTCTGCAATGGGAATATTAGATTTTTTCCAAATAAGTTTATTTTATAGATTTTAATACCTTAAATTACATCTAATCTATAGAACATTTAATATATGAAAAAATCACTATTAACCATAGGAATAGTTGCAATGTTGTTTGCGTGCGCCGAGGACGCAAAAAATAAAGATAAGGCAGAAAACGAAAATTCAACCGATGCCCCTCAGCAAGAACAATCAAAAGTTCCAGATCCAATACCGGCTGAAACTAACGAAAACTACACTACTCAGATGGTTGTAGATGGTATTCAAATTCCATGGGGAATGGATTTTCTACCAGACGGCAGTATGCTCATCTCCGATAAATCTGGCGAAATAATTCATTTTAAAGATGGAAAAAAACAAAAACTTTCTAATGTTCCTGAAGTTTATATAAGAGGACAAGGCGGACTTCTAGATATAGCAGTTCATCCAGATTATGAAAATAACGGATGGATTTACTTTACCTATGCTTCTCCTGAAGGAGAAGGTGAAGGAGGAAATACAGCACTGGGACGCGCAAAAATTGATGGCTCCAAACTTTCAGAGGTAGAAGTTTTATATAAAGCGGCTCCCAACACTACCAAAGGACAACATTTTGGATCTAGAATCACTTTCGACAAAAACGGTTATCTCTATTTTTCAGCAGGAGAACGTGGTGCTCGTGATGTTAATCCGCAGGATATTACCAGAGACAACGGTAAAGTATACCGACTTAATGATGACGGAAGCATTCCTAGTGATAATCCTTTTGTAGGCCAGGAAAATGCGAAAGAGGCTATTTATTCTTATGGTCATAGGAATCCGCAAGGAATGCTCTTAAATCCTGAAACTGGCGAAATCTGGGTGCATGAGCATGGACCTCAAGGTGGGGATGAGATTAATATTGTAAAAGCAGCAGCAAATTATGGATGGCCAATTGTCACTTATGGCGAGAATTACGATGGAACTCCAATCACCGAAGAACGCAGCAAACCAGAATTCGAAGATCCTATTTTCTATTGGTTGCCGTCTATCGCTCCAAGCGGATTTGAATATGTAACTTCTGATAAATACCCAGAGTTGAAAGGCAATCTACTAGCTGGTTCACTTAAATTTCAGTATTTAGAATTATTGGTTTTAGACGGAAAAAAAATTACTAAACGAGAAAAATTGGTCGAAAATGTAGGAAGATTAAGAGATGTTGTTGAAGGACCCGACGGAAATATCTATCTTGGCGTTGAAGGAAAAGGAATTTTGAAATTAGTAAAAAAATCAGAATAGAATATTACAAACCAAAGACCATGAAAAAGTTATTAAGTATTGCTATTATTTTGGGAGCGATGGCATGCAAATCAGATAAAAAGCAAGATGCTAAAGAAGAAGAGGAAGAACCTTACACTATTCCCGCAGATAATGCTTCCGCAGCAAAAACTCCGCTAGACGAAAGTATTGCCAGAGGCAAGAAAGTATATTCCCAACTCTGTGTAACGTGTCATCTGCCTACCGGTAAAGGAATTCCAGGTACTTATCCTCCACTTGATGGTTCTAATTGGTTAACTGAAAAACGTACTGAAAGTATTAGAGGCGTAAAATATGGTATGCAGGGACCAATCACTGTTAATGGTAAAGATTACGATAATGTAATGACACCAATGGGTCTAAACAATCAAGAAGTTGCAGATGCACTAAACTACGCAATGAACTCTTGGAGTAACAATATTGACGATATGGTAACCGAAGAAGAAGTTGCCGCAGTAGAAAAAGCAGAATAACATTTATTTTTTGGGGCAAATAATTAAATTTGCCCCAAATTTTGATAGATGCTTATAATTGGGATTACCGGAGGTACAGGTAGTGGTAAAACTACCGTTGTAAATCAAATCATTGAAGAATTAAAAAATGAAGAAGTAGATGTGATATCTCAGGATTCCTATTACATGGATACTACACATCTTAGCTTCGAAGAACGAAAAAAGATCAATTTTGACCATCCAAAATCTATAGACTTCGATTTATTGGTCTCTCATCTTAAAGATTTAAAAGCAGGAAAAAATATTCAGCAACCTGTTTATTCCTTTAGAGACCATAATAGGACTGGCGAATTTGTTGAAGTTCATCCCCGTAAAGTTGTTATTGTAGAAGGAATTCTAATTCTTGCCCATCCTGATATTCGAGACATGTTCGACATCAAAATTTATGTTCATGCCGATAGTGACGAACGCCTAATTAGACGTTTAAAACGTGATATTGCAGATCGTGGTCGCGATCTAGACGAAGTGTTATGGCGTTACCAAACCACGCTTAAGCCTATGCACAACCAGTTTATAGAACCAACAAAAGAATTTGCAGATATCATTATTCCTACAAATCGCTACAACACAGTAGCTGTTGATATCGTTCAAACAATTATCAAAGATCGCTTGTCCTAATTTTGTATATTTAAACCAATGAAATTAAAAGAACTTCGCAAAAAAAGGTGGTTTAAAATACTTAGCAATAAGTATATCCTACTAGGACTCATTTTTGCCATTTGGATGTTCTTTTTAGATAGTAATTCCTGGTTTGTTCATCACGAATTAGATCAGGAAGTTAACGAGCTTAAAGAAAATAAGGAATATTATCAAAAGGAAATTTCACGGGACAAAGCTATTATTGGCACTTTGGGAGACTCGATCGAACTAGAGAAATTTGCCCGCCAAAAATATTACATGAAACGTCCAAACGAAGACATTTATATTATCGAATACGATACTATAGATTAAAATTGGGCATTTTCCACTTGTTTTCTAAAAACCACATCTCTTATGAAGCAGTCATTATTTCAGGATTTTGATGAAGTTTCTGCAAAGCAATGGAAACAAAAAATTCAGTTTGAGCTAGAAGGTTCAGATTATCAAAGTTTGATATATCATTCTTTAGATGGCATCGATGTAAAGCCTTTTTACCATCAAGATGATAAAATTAAAAGCTTAGAAATAAATTCAAAGCAAGATTGGTCTATTTGTGACCAGATTTATGTAGTTTCTGAAGAAAAAAGCAATCATCGCGCCCTCAAATTAATACAAAAAGGTGCAGAAAGTTTATGGTTTATAATCGCTTCGGAAGAAACCAATTTTGAAAAACTATTCAAAAACTTCAATTTTGAAGTTACTCCTATTTACCTGAAATTCAACTTTTTTTCAGCAGAAAATCTACAACGTTTAAGTACATTTTTTAAGAATAAGAAAGCGAAAATTTATCTACAAATCGATATTATTGGAAATTTGGCGAGATCGGGAAACTGGTTTCATAACCTAAGAACTGATCATGCGATTTTAGATAAAATACTTCAGAATTCTTCAAATTTTAATTCTGTTATTTCAGTAGATACTTCACTTTATCAAAATGCTGGCGCTACAATTCCGCAACAATTGGCTTATGCCCTAGCCCATGCAAATGAATATCTACATCATATTAACGAAGCTAATTTTCTTTCCGCAGAAGCAAAGAAAAAAATAAAGCTTCAGTTTTTAGTCGCCAGTGGTTCGAATTACTTTTTCGAAATTGCTAAAATACGAGCCTTAAGATGGTTGTTTGCTAGTTTGGCGAATTCTTATGGTTTCAACAAAGACATTTTTATTCTGGCGCAGCCTTCAAAACGAAACAAAACACTTTACGATTACAATGTAAATCTATTGCGTACCACAACTGAAAGTATGAGTGCAGTTTTAGGTGGTGCAGATGCAATTTTTAATATGCCTTACGACGCTGTGTATCATAAAAATAATGAGTTTGGTAATCGAATTGCACGAAATCAGCTCTTAATTATGAAACACGAAGCACATCTAAACAAAGTAAAAAATGCTGCTGAAGGTGCATATTACATCGAAAATCTTACTGAAAAGTTTGCTGAAAAAGCTTTAGCCATTTTTAAAGATATTGAAAACGGAGGCGGATTTTTAAAACAACTGAAGGAAAGTATTATTCAGAAAAAAATAAAGGAATCTGCGGAAAAAGAGCAGGCGAAATTCGATACAAAAGAGCTCATTTTAATCGGCACCAATAAATATCAAAATACCGAAGATAAAATGCAATATGAGATCCAGCTTTATCCTTTTCTGAAAAAGAATCCGCGTAAAACCTTAATCGAACCTATTTTAGAACGTCGCTTAAGTGAGAAGTTAGAACAAGAACGATTGGAAAAAGAAACTACTGTAAATGCATAATTATGGGAAGAAAAGATCTAGCCAATTTACAGTTAATCGATAAAAAATTAGATTCCAAATCTGCAGTTTCTAGTTATGAAACTCCGGAAGAAATAAATCTAAAATCGATATATTCTGAAAAGGATATAGAAAACTTCGAACATCTAAATTTTGTTGCCGGAACATCGCCTTATTTACGTGGTCCTTACAGTACAATGTACGTGCAACGACCTTGGACAATTAGGCAATATGCTGGCTTTTCTACTGCTGAAGAGAGTAACGCTTTTTATCGCAGAAATTTAGAAGCAGGGCAAAAAGGACTTTCGGTAGCTTTCGATCTAGCCACGCATCGTGGTTACGATAGTGATCATGAACGTGTCGTTGGGGATGTGGGAAAAGCCGGAGTCGCTATTGATTCGGTTGAAGATATGAAAACGCTTTTCGATCAAATTCCACTCGATAAAATGTCAGTTTCTATGACGATGAATGGCGCCGTACTGCCAATTCTCGCATTCTATATCGTTGCGGCAGAAGAACAAGGAGTTGCTCCAAACCAGCTTTCAGGAACCATTCAAAATGATATTCTAAAAGAGTTTATGGTTAGAAATACATATATCTACCCTCCTACTCCTTCGATGAAGATCATTGCAGATATATTTGAATATTCGTCCAAGAATATGCCCAAATTCAACA
Organism: Zunongwangia endophytica; assembly: GCF_030409505.1. Lineage (NCBI taxonomy): Bacteria > Pseudomonadati > Bacteroidota > Flavobacteriia > Flavobacteriales > Flavobacteriaceae > Zunongwangia > Zunongwangia endophytica. The sequence continues at coordinate 1,648,715 of NZ_JAUFPZ010000002.1, forward strand.
GCATTAGTATTTCTGGATACCACATGCAAGAAGCGGGTGCGACTAGCGATATTGAACTTGCTTACACCCTTGCTGACGGACTAGAATATATTAGAAAAGGACTTGAAGCCGGGATGGATATCGATAGCTTTGCTCCTCGCCTATCCTTCTTTTGGGCTATTGGCATGAATCATTTTATGGAAATTGCCAAAATGCGTGCTGCCAGAATGCTTTGGGCTAAGTTGGTAAAACAATTTAATCCTAAAAATCCTAAAAGCTTATCATTAAGGACGCATTGCCAAACCAGTGGATGGAGTTTAACCGAGCAAGATCCTTTCAATAATGTAGCTCGAACTTCTATCGAAGCCTCGGCTGCGGCCTTCGGCGGAACGCAAAGTTTACACACCAATGCTTTAGATGAAGCCATTGCATTGCCTACAGATTTTTCAGCAAGAATCGCTAGAAACACACAATTACATCTTCAGCAGGAAACCTATATCACCAAAACAGTCGATCCCTGGGCCGGTAGTTATTACGTAGAAAGCTTAACAAATGATATTGCTGAAAAAGCCTGGAAACTTATTGAAGAAGTTGAGGATTTAGGTGGAATGACAAAAGCTATTGAAGCCGGAATTCCGAAAATGCGTATTGAAGAAGCTGCCGCCAGAAAACAAGCCCGAATTGATAATGAAACCGATATAATTGTTGGTACCAACAAATATCGTTTAAAGAAGGAAGATCCGTTAGTAACGCTTGAAGTTGATAATCAAACGGTACGAAATCAACAAATAGCGCGCTTAGAAAAACTTAAAGCTGAAAGAGACCAAGCTGAAGTTACAAAAACCCTTGAAGATCTTACAAGATCAGCTAAATCTGGACAAGGAAATTTATTAACATTAGCAGTTGAAGCGGCCAGAAAACGAGCCACATTAGGCGAAATAAGCGATGCTTTAGAAGAAGCTTTTGGAAGATATAAAGCCAAAATACAGTCGTTTAGTGGTGTTTATTCTAAAGAAATGAAAAACAACGAAACTTTTAAAAAAGCCAGAGAACTCGCTGATAAATTCGCTGAACAAGATGGGCGGCGCCCCAGAATTATGATTGCAAAAATGGGACAAGATGGTCACGATCGTGGCGCAAAAGTAGTGGCTACGGCTTATGCTGATGTAGGATTTGATGTTGATATTGGTCCGCTTTTCCAAACACCTAAAGAAGCTGCAAAGCAGGCTGTAGAAAACGATGTGCATATTTTAGGCGTTTCATCTTTAGCCGCAGGACATAAAACTTTAGTTCCGCAGGTTTTAGAAGAACTCAAAAAACTGGATCGTGAAGACATTATGGTTATCGTTGGTGGTGTAATCCCTTCTCAGGATTATCAATATTTATTTGATGCGGGTGCAGTTGCTGTTTTTGGCCCGGGAACTAAAATTAGTGAGGCTGCCATACAATTATTGGAAATTTTAACCGATGATGAGGAAGCCAATTAATTTTTAGTTAAAGATTTACATTTCAGTAAATTATTATCTGATATTCGCTCAAAATTTTAAGCTGATAATTAGGCTGATTTACTATGAAAACATTTTCTTGTTCTGCTTGCGATAACCTCGTTTTTTTCGAAAATGAAACCTGCGAATTTTGTGGTAATAAACTTGGCTATTGGTCTGCCGAGGAAGTTATGCTTTCAGTTGAAGAGGAATTTAGATTTAATTCTAAAAAACTTCAATATTGTAGAAATCACAAATTTGAAGCCTGTAACTGGCTAATCGACGATTCCGCAGAAGATTCTTTATGTGAATCTTGCCAGCTTAACGATGTTATACCTAATCTCGATAATCCAAAAAGATTACTGGAATGGCAAAAAGTAGAATTTGCGAAACATCGCCTAATCTACAGCTTAAAAAGATTAGGTCTACCCTTCTCTTTCAATCTTGAAAATGGTGAAAAATTACAACTTCAGTTTAAATTTTTAGCGCCAGATATAGAAGCTAAGAACGGAAGAAAACTGCTTACCGGTCACTTAAGCGGACTTATCACATTAAATGTAGATGAAGCCGATGACGCTAAGCGCGAAGCTATGCGTATGCAAATGGGCGAAAAAATGCGAACTCTTTTAGGTCATTTTAGACATGAGATTGGCCACTTTTATTGGGAAGCTATTGTCTTAAACGATGCTAAAATCCTTAATGAATTCCGTGAAATTTTTGGTGATGATCAAAAAGATTACGGCGAAGCACTAAATAAGTATTATGAAAATGGTCCTAAAACCAATTGGAAGCAATTTCATATCACCAAATATGCTTCGGCACATGCGTGGGAAGATTGGGCTGAAACCTGGGCTCATTATTTTCATATTATGGATACCTTAGAAACCGCCTATTATTACGGGTTAGAAATTCAGCATCCGGTAGTTTCCAGTACTCCAGAGATGAGTATTCGACTTGATCCATACTCACAAAAGGATTTTGATAAAATTATAGATTATTACATCTCTCTTACGCTCGCTTTAAATTCTCTAAATCGCGGAATGGGACTTTCAGATATATATCCTTTTATTTTGAGCAAAATTGTGATTAAAAAATTAAAGTTTATCCATAACCTCATCAGAAATTTTAAGGCATAGATAAAATTTAGAATTTTAACTTTTTTCAGGAATTAAAAATCTTCCTTAAAAGTATCTATTCTGAAGTTACCAAATAATACGCTTGCACCACTATCACTTCGCAATGGACTACTTATAAAGAAATGCTTAAATTTTTGTCCTCTAAAAAGGTCTGTGTCGGCAATTTTGGTCTCATCTAAATATATCTTTACGCGATCGCCATCTACAGCAATAGCAACATGCATTTTTTGGTTGGCGTAAATTCCTAAATCAAAGCCTCCGGTTCTATATAAATCGCGTACTCTACTAGAAACTACAAAATCTTTGCTATTCATATATTCCAATCCGGCATGCCAAATGTTGCTACTAGAAATCCATCTAGATAAACTATTATCTTTAGTAAATCCGAAAAATAATGATGAAAGATCGTTTACTTTGTCGGCTGCGATTATTAAATCGAACTCTACTGTAAAGCGATCTGGATAAGCTATGTTTTGTTTTAATTTGTAACTGGTACGCTCGCTCATATTTAACCATTTACCAGAAAATCTACTTATTTTCACAATAGAACCCGATCCTGTGGATTTCCATTGGTTTGGCATCGAGCCGTTAGCCATACGATCAAAATTAGTAGCATAAACCAAGGAATCTCCGGCAGTAAACTCACCATTATCTTCTATTTGTATTCGATTAGAACCCGAAGACTTATCTGCTTTTTCGGTTTTAGAATTCTTATTCAGCTGTTTGTCAACCGCTTTTTCAGCTTCATCCTCAATTTTGCTTTTGATTTTATCGAAAATTTGTGCTTCAGAAGAAGGTGCACTCAACAACATTAAAATAGTAACTATTAAAAAGCTATAGATAGATTTCATATCAATTTTATTGGTTCTTTTAGAACTACAAAATTAATTGGTCCTTGATCGTATAGGTAGATTTAACAGCTCTTTTTAGTAATAGCCACAGCTGGTTTAGTATTTGGATAAGCTGATTTAGAATTTGCTGAAATATTCAAGTAAGTCTGCTCTTTTTGCGACAGATACCGGTATTTTTTCTTCGGAAGTAAGAATCAGATTATTTGTTTTCTTCTGAAATTTACTGATGAAATTAGTATTTACTAAATGGGATTGGTGCACACGTATAAAATCCGAAACCAATAATTGATCTTCGATTTTCTTTAAAGATTGCGAAACTAAAATAGACTCTGCCGACGCACGATAAATAGTGGTGTAATTATTATGTGCTTCAGCACGAATAATATCGGTAATATCGACCACAAAAATATCTTCTTGTGTTTTTAGAACTATTTTACGTTTTTGTGGTTCTTGCTGATTATACAACAAGGTTTCTAGTTTTAGTTTATAGGTATCTTCTTTACAACGCTGCAAAACCTTCTGAATACTCGAGATTAATTGGTTTGGTGTAAAAGGCTTTAAAATAAAATCTAACGCACTAAACTGAAAAGCTTCTACAGCATATTTAGAGAAAGCAGTAATAAAAACTACTTTAAAAGAATGAGTGTTTCGAGTATAGATTTCTTTTAGAAAGTCTATAGAATTCCCATCTGGAAGATTTACATCGAGTAGCAAAATTTCAGGTTGAATTTCCTTAAACTTTTCAGCAGCTAATTTTAAATTTTCAGCTTTTGAAAGCTCTAATTCAGGAAAATTATCACTTAAGATTTTTTCCATCATTAATGCAGAGGCAACTTCATCTTCAACTATAAGCGTTTTCATTTGTTATGTTTTAAGCAAGTCGATAGGGCATTTCAATAATAATGCGGGTTCCTGGATATTCATTACTTTTTTCAACTTCTTCTAATTGTACTGTTATTTTTCGAGAATGTGTTTTATTATATTCTAACACTCTTTCATCTAAAATGGCACTTCCCATAGAAGTATGTAATCGTTGCGAATTTATTTTTTTGGTTTGCTGAATTCCTTTTCCATTATCGATAATTTCAGTAATAATTTTTTGGTTTGCCACATCTTCTTTAAATAGCACTTTAATCTCTCCGTTATTATGATCTTTTACGCCATGTAACACCGCATTTTCTAAAAATGGTTGTAAAAGCATCACCGGTATTTGTAATTCAGAACTATCGGCTTCTGTATTTATTGTAAAAGAATACTTGAATTTATTAGAAGCTGCGCTTTGCTGTAAATACAGGTAATTTTTCAGCATTTCTACTTCATCGGATAGTGCAATAAATTCTTTATTGGAAGTTTCTAAGACTAATCGAATTAATCGACTAAAATTAGCTAAATATTCCATCGAATATTCTTTCTCGTTATTGAAAATATAAAATTGAATTTGCTGCAGTGCATTAAACAAAAAATGCGGATTTAACTGCACCTGTAGCAACTGCTGCTTTAATTTCGATTTGGCTAATTTTTGCTTAACCTTCTGATTTTTTAAGTATAAAAAAACAATGATAAGCACTAAGGCTAACAGAATAATTCCGCCGATCATTAATTGCTGAAATTCACGTTTTTTGTGTTTATTTTCAGTTTCTAATAGCGCTATTTTCTTTTGATTTTTTTCGGTTTCGTAAGCCGTTTGTATGCTTGCTATTTTTTCGCGGTATCTATTGGCAGCAATACTATCTTTAACTACATCGTGCTGCTGAGAAAACACTAAAGATTCTTTATAATCTCCAGCTTCTTTGTAGGCATTCATTAAATTAAGAAGCAAACGTTCTTTTTCCTGCAGAGAAGCTTTTGGTAAGACTTTCTTGTACGCAGCTATTCCTTTATTTATTTGGCCCAACTGCACTAATGCATATCCATAATTATTATAAGTAATTACAGAATTTGGCATTTGTAATTGCTCCCTAATTTGTAAACTCTTACTCGCGTTAAACCGAGCTAGATCCCAATTTTTGTGTTCGATATAATAATTACTCAAATTATTATAAACCACCGCCTGGATATCTTTCCTTTTTAATTTTTGGGCTAATGCTAAACTTTTTTGATACGTAGCTAAAGCTTCAGGATTGTTGGTTTCTACATAAACTCCGGCTAAGTTTATGTAAACTTTTAAAGTTTGAATAGTTGGTTTTGTAGCTTGTTGAAGCGCTTTTTGTAGGTAAAATTCAGCTTTCTTAAAGTTCTGAAGTTTAGAATGAACTACGCCTATTCCCGTATAAATATCCTGTAAATTTTCTTTGTTTTGGCTATTTGTAAAGGCTTCTGCATGTATATAATTTTCCAGAGCACTATCAAACTTAGATCGCACTAATTGCGATTTCGCCAAACCAATATAGGCGGCTGCTAAAGCCGTGCTATCATCAGTAGATTCAATTTCTAATTTATAGAGTTCGCTGGCTTTTTCAAACTGGCCTGTTCTAAGTAAACTATCTACCTTATTTGTTGCTTTGGATTGCGCCTGGATATTTAAAGAGCAAAGAAAAATGATGAAACCCGAAAAGAAAGAAAGAATCGAAATTGAACTATGTGATTTTAGACGCATTGGTTAAATTAAAAATAACTACAAAATTATCATTTTAAATAGAGCGAGCATTCTTTTATCCAGATACTAAACACAAAATTTATCCCTATATTTAGTACAAATAGAAATTTATGAACTACACTAATAAGATGTTGCGTGATAACGCCCTGAAAGGCAAAACTATAGTAATTACCGGTGGTGGTAGTGGTCTTGGCAAATCTATGACTAATTATTTCTTAGAATTAGGAGCTAATGTGGCTATTTCTTCCAGAAACTTAGAAAAACTACAGTCTACAGCTGAAGAACTAGAAAAAGAAACAGGAGGAAAATGCTTACCTGTACAATGTGATGTTAGAAATTACGAAGAAGTAGAACAAATGCTAAAGCAAGTGCTCGATGAGTTTGGCGAAGTAGATATTTTACTGAATAATGCTGCAGGCAATTTTATTTCTCCTACAGAGCGCTTAAGTGCCAATGCATTTGATACGATTATCGATATTGTTTTAAAAGGAAGTAAAAACTGTACACTAGCTTTTGGTAAACATTGGATTGATAAAAAAGTTGAAAATAAATCGATCTTGAATATTGTGACCACATACGCATGGACGGGTTCAGCTTATGTAGTGCCTAGTGCCACTGCTAAAGCCGGAGTTTTAGCAATGACGCGATCCTTGGCTGTAGAATGGGCTAAATACGGTATTCGAAATAACGCCATTGCACCGGGACCGTTTCCCACAAAAGGGGCATGGGACAGACTTTTACCGGGTGACTTAAAAGACAAATTTGATCTTGCTAAAAAAGTGCCTTTAAAACGTGTAGGTGATCACCAGGAATTAGCAAATCTAGCTGCCTATTTAGTTTCAGATTTTGCAGCTTATGTAAACGGAGAAGTTATCACCATTGATGGTGGCGAATGGTTGAAAGGAGCTGGACAGTTTAATCTGCTAGAAGCCATACCAGAAGAAATGTGGGATCAGCTCGAAATGATGATTAAAAATAAGAAAAGGGGTTAAAATTATAGTGATTGTTAAAACTACTGAAAAACCTGTTAACAAAATGATTTTATAAACCTATAATAAATTGTATTTTTACCTTCAAAAATCGATACATATTAATGGGTAAAATCATCGCTATTGCCAATCAAAAAGGCGGAGTAGGTAAAACAACAACTTCGGTTAATCTTGCTGCTTCCCTTGGTGTTTTAGAAAAAAAGGTGTTACTAATAGATGCCGACCCTCAGGCTAATGCCACCTCTGGACTTGGCATAGACGTTGAAGAGGTTGAACTGGGCACCTATCAGCTACTGGAGCATTCTATAGCTGCTGAAAAAGCGATTATGCAAACCAGTTCTCCAAATCTGGATTTAATTCCTGCGCATATAGATTTAGTAGCTATTGAGATTGAGTTGGTAGATCAAGAAAATAGAGAATCTATGCTTAAAAAGGTTCTTACTCCGCTTAAAGAGATGTACGACTATATTTTAATAGACTGTGCTCCTTCACTTGGGCTTTTAACTTTAAATGCTTTAACGGCATCAGATTCGGTTATCATTCCTATACAATGCGAATATTTTGCCTTGGAAGGTTTAGGGAAATTACTGAATACGATAAAAAGCGTTCAGAAAATTCACAATAACAAACTGGATATAGAAGGACTTTTACTAACCATGTACGATAGCCGACTTCGATTATCTAACCAGGTGGTAGAGGAAGTTCAAAAACATTTTAATGAAATGGTTTTTGAAACAATCATTCAGCGAAACGTGCGTTTAAGTGAAGCACCTAGTTACGGCGAAAGCATAATAAATTACGATGCATCTAGTAAAGGGGCTACAAATTACTTAAGTTTGGCGCACGAAATTATCAAGAAAAATAGTTAGAGGATGGCGAAGGCTACAAAAAAGCAGGCACTTGGTAGAGGTCTTTCTGCATTGTTGAAAGATCCGCAAAATGATATAAAATCAGCTGAAGATAAAAATGCCGATAAATTAGTGGGGCATATCGTTGAGTTGGAATTATCTTCTATTGAAGTAAATCCATTTCAGCCAAGAACCAGTTTTAACGAAGATGCCTTACGTGAATTAGGAAGTTCTATAAAAGAACTTGGCGTAATCCAACCAATTACCGTAAGAAAGCTAGAATTCGATAAATATCAGCTTGTTTCTGGTGAGCGCCGTTATCGTGCCTCAAAATTAATAGGCCTGGAAACTATCCCGGCTTATATTAGAATTGCAAACGATCAGGAAAGTCTGGAAATGGCTTTGGTCGAAAATATCCAACGCCAGGATTTAGACCCTATTGAAATTGCGCTTTCTTACCAACGCTTAATAGATGAGATTAGCCTTACGCAAGAACAATTAAGTGATCGCGTAGGCAAAAACCGATCTACTGTAGCCAATTACTTAAGATTATTAAAATTAGATCCTATTATCCAGACGGGTATGCGTGATGGTTTCTTAGGGATGGGGCACGGTCGTGCTTTGATCAATTTGGACGATCAGCAAAAACAACTGGATATTTACGAAAAAATTATTCAGAAATCTCTATCGGTAAGAGATACAGAAAAATTAGTGAAAGAAGCCAAAAATGGTCCTCAGGCAAAACCTACTGCCAAGACTGCGGTTCCCGTAGTTTATAAAAGGAGCATCAAAGAATTTACGGATTATTTGGGTACTAAAGTAGATGTAAAGGTTCAGAAAAACGGAAAAGGTAAACTTACCATTCCTTTTTCTTCGGAAGAAGAATTTAACCGAATTAAAAAATTAATCCAAGGTGAAGAGTAAGCAGCTATTTCCAATAATTTTCCTGCTTCTGTTCACAGTTCAACTAATTGCTCAGCAGGATTCACTTTCCGTAGATAATTCAAGACCTATACAACCTATTTCAGAATCTAAAGATTTTGAAAAAGAAAAGGATTATAAACCATACAATGCCTTAGCTCCTGCAAAAGCAGCATTTTATTCAGCAATATTGCCTGGATTGGGCCAAATTTATAACGGTAGAATTTGGAAAGTGCCTATAGTCTATGCTGCAATAGGAATACCAGTCTATTTATATATAGATAACAACAAACAGTACGATCGTTATCGTACGGCTTACAAACAACGTTTAGCGGGAAAGGAAGATGAATTTGCTGGAAATATTTCCGATGAGGGTTTACGTAATGCACAGGAACTTTATCAAAGAAATAAAGAACTCTCCTTATTATTTGCTGTAGGCTTATATGCACTTAATATCATTGACGCCAATGTAGATGCCCACTTACAGCAATTTAATGTAAATGAGGACTTAAGTTTTAAACCGAATTATAAACTCGACGAATTCACCGGAAAGTCTAATTATGGTTTTTCTTTGAATTATAAATTTTAAGCATGAAAATAGCACTATTAGGATACGGAAGAATGGGAAAAGCAATTGAAAGTATTGCTTTAGATCGCGGACATGAAATCGTAGTGAAAATCGATGAGGATATAGAAAGTTATAGTCTAAATAAAATGGAGATCGATGTGGCTATCGATTTTAGCATTCCAGATGCAGCTTATAAAAATATTACCAGTTGTTTTAAAGCAGGAATTCCTGTGATATCGGGAACAACGGGTTGGTTAGATAACTACGACAAGGCTGTTGAAATTTGTAATGAGAATAAGACGGGTTTTATTTACGCGAGTAATTTTTCTTTAGGAGTAAATATTTTCTTCGAATTGAATAAAAAATTGGCTGCTCTAATGAAGAATTTGGATGAATACGATGTGAAAATCGAAGAAATTCATCATACCAAAAAATTAGATGCGCCAAGCGGAACCGCTATAAGTTTAGCCGATCAGATTATTGAAACCAATGACAGAAAAAAAGGCTGGGATTTGGAATCTGCTAAAGAAAACGAAATTCCTATTCTTGCTAAACGCATAGACGACATCCCGGGAACTCATATCGTTAGCTATTCTTCTAAAATTGATGATATTGAAATTATCCATACAGCGCATTCTCGCGAAGGCTTTGCTAAAGGTGCAGTTATTGCTGCTGAGTGGATTAAGGATAAAGAAGGTGAACATAGTATGAAAGATGTCCTTTCATCGCTATTAGAATAAAAAGTTGACTGATTTAATTAAAACTGTTCATTTACAATACTAAAAACTGGCTTTTATCGTAACAAATTACGCTTAAGCTAGACTAACAGGGAAATATTAAGATATGACATTTACAGAGTGGTTTATTTTCTTTCTGGTTGTACAGGTAATACATTTTGCCGGAATCTGGAAGTTGTACCAAAAGGCAGGAAGGCAAGCCTGGGAAGCATTAATACCAGTTTATAATGCCGTAATTCTCATGAAAATAATCAACCGACCTTGGTGGTGGGTGATTTTGCTTTTTATTCCTATTGTAAATCTTATCATGTTCCCGGTTATTTGGGTCGAAACATTAAGAAGCTTCGGGAAAAAAAGCTTTGCAGATACTTGGTTAGCAATTCTTACACTTGGATTCTATATTTATTATGTAAATTATACTCAAGATGTAACTTATATTCAGGATAGAGATTTAAAGCCGCGTACAACAGTGGGAGAATGGGTAAGTTCAATCTTGTTTGCTGTAGTAGCCGCCACTATTGTGCATGGTTATTTTATGCAACCTTTTACAATTCCTACCTCTTCTTTAGAAAAAACATTGTTAGTTGGTGATTATCTATTTGTAAGTAAGTTTCATTATGGGGCGAGAATACCACAAACGCCTATCGCGTTTCCTATGGTTCATGATACCATACCAGTCTTAGGCGTAAAATCTTATGCAACAGAACCACAGGTTCCTTACTTAAGATTACCAGGATTCGAAGACGTTAAGAAAAATGATATTGTAGTTTTCAACTGGCCTGTAGATACAGTAAATGCTTTTCAGCAATATGGTGATGGCAAATATTACTATAAGCCAATAGATAAGAAATCAAATTATGTAAAGCGTTGCGTTGCAGTGGCTGGTGATTCGTTAGAAATAATTGAAGGTAAAGTCTTTATAAACGGAGAACAACTTCAGCTTTCAGAAAGAGCGAAACCTCAATATTCTTATACTGGAACAACGGATGGACAGCAGTTGACTCCACAGTACATGTATAAAATGTACGATGTAACTGACGGTTTTGGATTCAATCCAAATACAAACGAGTTTGGAATATCTGCTTTGTCTGAAGAATCAGCAGAGCGATTGAGAAACAACCCTTTCGTAAAAACGCTGGAAAGACGTGTTTATCCCGAAGATCAGAAATCGGCTAGTCTTTTTCCAAACGATGAGAAAAGAAGGTATAATCTAGACTATTTTGGTCCAATTTATATTCCTGAAGAAGGCAAAACTGTAGAAATCACTCCAGAATCTTTACCGTTTTACCGAAGAATCATTGAAGTTTACGAAGGAACTGAAATGGGTAATATAAATACTATTACCCAAAACGGAACTCAAATTCTACTAAACGGGCAGCCTTTTAATTCCTATACCTTCAAACAAGATTATTATTGGATGATGGGTGACAACCGTCACAACAGTGAAGATAGCCGTAGTTGGGGTTATGTTCCTTATAATCACGTAGTAGGTAAACCAGTGTTTATTTGGTTTAGTAAAGATAAATATGCTTCTGGATTTCTAGATGGAATACGATGGGATCGCATGTTTACCACGGTTAAAGGCAATGGTACTCCAGTTTCTTACTTACCTTATTTCTTGATTTTAGTAGTAATACTAGTTGCTTTTAATTACTTTAAAAAACGTAGAAACTCAGATTCTTAAAAAATGAGTACTGTACTAATACATCCGGCCTATTTTGGGCCGGTTTCTCAATATGCTGTCATTTCACAATACGATAAAATTGTTTTTGAAAACGAAGATAATTATCAAAAACAAACTCATCGTAATCGAATGTACATCTACGATGCCAACGGGAAATTATTGCTAAATATTCCTATAAAACATAAATCGACGTTAACCGAAAGAAATTCTGATGGCCATCAACGATATAAAGATGTCTTAATTGACAATTCATTTGAATGGCAAAAGCAACATTGGCGAGCTCTTAAAGCCTCTTACCAAACCTCCCCTTTCTTTGAATTCTATGAAGATGAATTAATTCCTTTATACGAGAATCAGTATGAGTATTTAATGGAGTTCAATTATGAATGTCAGAATTTTGTTTTTGACGCTTTAGGGATTGAACCCGACATCACCAAAACCGAAGAATACTTTAGGCACCCAAAAGAAATGCATAATGGCCGACATCTAATCGCAGCAAAGAATAATTTTAATTTTGACTCAGAGCGCTACGCCCAGGTATTTGAACCTAAGCATGGTTTTATAAACAATCTTAGTATACTAGACTTAATTTTCAATCTTGGTCCGCAAAGCTTAGAATTTCTAGAAAATCAAAAGTTACCGGATTTTACTTTTTGATTGAAAAAGTGGTTAATATTGGATAATGATCTGAATAAGGAACCTTGAATCTCTCATAAGAATCAATTTCAAAAATGGTATCCAGAAGGTGAAAATCAATTCTTAAAGGAAAATAGTTTAAGTTATAAGTACTACTAAAACCACCTCCCTTTTTAACATAAGCATCCTGAAATTGGCCATTCCTTACATGGCTATAAGTATGTGAAAAGGCAGTATTATTAAAATCACCGCTAATTATTATAGGATACTTCACATCTTTAAAGGATTCTTCTACTCTCTCTGCCTGCCGCTGCTGACGAACAAAACCGCTAGAAATGTTTTTGACTACCTTCTTAGACTCTTGTTTATGCTTTAAATTATTAACATCCTGAATATCTTCAGTTACCTTTAAACTCTGAAAATGAATATTGTAAAGTCTTACAGTATCTTTACCAATTACAACATCAGAAAATATAGCATTATTATTTTCGCCCGTGAAATTATCAACATTAAAATCTATTGATTCTTTGGAAAGTAAAGGAAATTTAGAAAATATAGCCTGACCGAATGAAGAATTATCAGAACGGTACCTTATAAATTTATAAGGATATTTTGCTTCTAAATATTCATTTTTATAGTACTCTTCAACAGTTAAAATATCGGGATCCTTTTCATCTATAAGAGCGTTTATTTTTTCAGGAATTTCTTCTTCATCTGTCCATTTTGATCTGTTGAACATGCGCACATTGTAATTCATTATAGAATAATCACCCGTGGGATTGTGGTCCTTAAAAGGCCATTGGTAAAACTTGGAAGCAAAACCAAAGCCCACTATCATAATAATTAGAGAAAGAAGCATTTGCCTTTTCATCCTAATTAGCCAATATAAAAAGAAAGCTAAATTGGCTAAAATGAGAATAGGAACACCAAGTGTTAAAACTGAAATTAAGGGATAACTTTTAGGTGGAATATAGGGTAAAAAATAAGCTACAATAAGACCTATAGCTAATAAAGAATTCAGAAAAAAAATAAGCTTATCAAACCGTGATAATTTCTTCATTTAATCATCTTTGCCGGCCTGAAAGAGAAAGTCTTTTTCGGCTTTTGTTAAACTTTCGTATCCACTTTTACTTATCTTGTCCAAAATAGCATCAATTTCTTGTTGCTTTTCAGACTTGGACATACCATTTGATTTTCGCTTAGAAGAGTTTGATGTTGTCGATCCTTTTTTATTGGAGCTTTTATGAACAGTCTTCATTCGAGCTTTCTTCTCATTCTTTTTAAATATGCTCGCTATTCCATCCATAGTACTTTCCCACCATGCGCCAATATCATTTCCTTTATGCAATTGGGTTGTATATAAATAGCCCAATCCTGCGCCTCCCAGGTGTGCTAAATGACCACCTGCATTTCCCATAGGAATTTGAATTACATCCAGTGCAACAAGAAAGGCTGCTAACCACCAGAATTTAATATTCCCAATGATCATCAATCTAATGTACATATTGGGCGCCTGAGTTGCCACTCCTATCAAAACTGCCATAACTCCGGCAGAGGCACCAACGAGGTAAGATTTACCGCCTGCAAAAGCGGGAAACAGATTATAGCTCAGCATAAAAACTAAAGCGCCAACAAGTACTCCTAAGAAATAATAATTCAGTAATCTTTTAGGGCTAAAAAAGTTTAAAAAATACATTCCTGAAAAATACAATATCAGCATATTAGATAACAAATGCCAAATACCACCATGCAGAAAGGAATAAGTAATAATAGTCCATGGCTTAAGAATAAACTCTGCCGGATCTGAAGGTAATACAAACCAATTATAAAATGATTTGAAGCCAGGAATATTAAATAATGTGAAGATCGTATTTAATAATCCAAATAACAGAAATGCAATCACATTTGCAGCAATAAGCTTTTCAGTGACCGTCGCCGTGTTTATTTTATACCTTATCTTATCAGATGTTTTCATTTAGTTCCACCTGTTTTGATTAAATTGATTCTTCTTCCAATACCACATCGTAATAAATCCAATGATTGCACCACCAATGTGAGCCCAATAGGCCGTGTTGGAAGGACCAAACAATGTCTGACCAGTAACTGCTGAGTAAACATTTAAAAGAAAGTATCCTCCAATTAAGTATTTTGCCTTTATAGGAACTGGAATAAACATAATGTATAGTGGCAAATTAGGGAAGATGACAGCAAAAGCTGCCATGACACCAAAAATTGCTCCCGATGCTCCAACCATAGGAACCATAAAAGAACTCGCCAGATCATTTACCAGGGCATTCCCTCCATTATACATCATGCCATAAGCTTGCCCATCGAATTGATTGAGTAGATCGTTAATTTGAGCTACGCTAGCTCCATTCTCAATAAGCGCATTATAAGCCGAATTAAAATCGAGGTAAGCAAAAAGAATTTGAAGTCCGGCGGCGCCCAATCCTGCTGAAAAATACAGGAATAAAAAGCGATTTTGACCAATACTCTGTTCTAAAAAACTTCCGAAGATATAAAGCCCGAACATATTAAAAAATATGTGCGAAATCCCCCCATGCATAAACATGTGGGTTATGATCTGCCAAAAATGAAAGTTTTGATTTTCAGGAAACCATAGCGCAAATAATTCATAAGCTTTTTCGCCAATAATCTGGCTACCTATAAAAAATAAAATATTAGCGATTAAGATTACTTTTACAGATTCTGAAATTCTTCCCATTTAGGTAAACTTTTTATCCAATTCGTCTACGGTTAACGTAACAAACACAGATCTGTTAAACGGACTAACGTCTGGTTCCTTACACGCAAACAATCGATTTACAATATGTTGCTGTTCTGTACTGTTTAATAGAGTTCCTGATTTAACGGCCATGCCCTTTGCTAATGATTTTGCCAGCAAATCGGTTTGTGAAAATCCATTATCGGGCACTTCATTTTCAAAGTCAGATAACAACTGTTCTATTAGCATGCCCACTTCACTTTCGCATATTAACGTTGGTATGCCAGTGATTTCTACGATTTCGCTTTCAATATTAGAAAAAATAAAACCAGTTTGTTCTAAAGATTCCTTAATTTCTTTAAGCATTTCGATTTCATGCGTATTAAACTGCAATTCTAACGGAAAAAGCAGTTGCTGACTTACAGCTGCTGCAATCGTAATATTCTTTAAAAGCTCTTCGTAAAGTATTCTGGTATGCGCTCGATTTTGATCGATTACCAAAATTCCGCTTTTCAAAGTAGAAACTATATATTTTTTTTGAAGCTGAAACGTACCTGCTTCAGACTCTGAATGGTTATCGTCAAACAGTTTTCCTGTCACTTCTTCACTTTCAAATTCAACCTGATTAAAATGATTTTGATCTGTTTCTGAACCTGAGTCTAATCCTGAATATAAACTTTCCCAGGATTGTGTAGACTCTCTTCTAAAACTATTATTTTTTCCAGATCGAATCGATGAAGTATTAAATTCATTTTCAAAAGGATTGAAGTTACGATCTACTTCAATCTTAGGAACTTCTGCTTGCTTATTTTTGTAATCGTAGGGCGTATCTAAATTTGCATCGCGCTCAAAATCTAGTACTGGCGCAACACTAAATTGACCTAGACTATGTTTTATTGCACTTCGTAACATTGCATAAAGTGCATGCTCATCATCAAACTTAATTTCAGTTTTCGTAGGATGAATATTTATATCTATACTTTTAGGATTAACATCCAGATAAAGAAAATAACTAGGATAAGTTTTTTCTTTCAGTAAACCTTCGAATGCAGCAGAAACGGCGTGATTAAGATAAGGGCTTTTAATAAATCGATTATTCACAAAAAAGAACTGCTCCCCTCTACTCCGCTTAGCAAATTCTGGTTTTCCAACAAAACCTGAGATTTTTACAATCTCCGTATCCTCATCTACGGGAACCAGTTTTTCATTGGTTTTTGCGCCGAAAATATTGGTTATCCGTTGCCTGTGATTGGTAGATGGCAACTGAAAAAGTTCGCCCCCATTGTGAAAAAGCGAAAATGCAATAGAAGGATGTGCCATTGCGACGCGTTGAAATTCATCAATAATGTGGCGTAATTCTACCGCATCAGACTTTAAAAAGTTTCTTCTGGCAGGGATGTTATAAAAAAGGTTCTTCACACATAACGAAGTTCCTTTGGGTGCAACGCAGGGTTCCTGCGAGGTTACTTTACTTCCTTCAATCTTAATACATGTCCCAACCTCTTCATCTTCGGGCTTAGTTTTAAGCTCTACATGCGCAATAGCCGCTATCGAGGCTAAAGCTTCTCCTCTAAAACCTTTGGTGTTTAAACTGAAAAGATCTTCCGCAGATTTAATTTTTGAAGTTGCGTGGCGCTCAAAACTCATACGTGCATCTGTAAGACTCATCCCGCCACCATCATCCACTACCTGAATTAAAGTTTTACCGGCATCTTTTATTACAACCTGAATATTTTGAGCATAAGCATCTATAGCGTTCTCCAACAATTCTTTAATAACAGATGCTGGGCGCTGTACTACCTCTCCCGCTGCTATTTGATTCGCAACGTGATCTGGTAAAAGTTGTATTATATCACTCATTTAACGAGGATTCGAGAAGATAGACAAATCGAAATCTATAATCCATAAAAAAATAAATATGAGTACTAAGGCAACGTAAATTACACGTCGGTTAATTTCACGATTACCTCGATGTCGGCTAGAATCTCGATCTCTCGACCATTGGGCACCAAAATCGATATCATTTGTGATTTCTCTATATTTATTAAATTTCGAATCAAAATCGTAAATATTACCCACTTTTTTACCCTGATAATATCGAGGAGTATAATTGTAGCGGGTATTTTTCTTTGTTTTTAAAAAATTGACTCTCAAAATTATTGCTTTAAACTGTGGTACATCAAATTTAATCAAAAGCTTTCTAAAATAGAAGAGCTCCTTTGTGAAATATATAAAAGCAATAATAATGCCGCTTTAAAAGCGGCATTTAGATTATAATTTTGTACTACCTAAGATTATTAAAATCTGGCTTCTTTTCTTAATTGTGCCATTTTTATAGCAGCGATAGCAGCTTCGGTTCCTTTGTTACCGTGCTTACCACCAGAGCGATCTAAAGATTGCTGCTTATTGTTATCTGTAAGTACACAGAAAATCACAGGCGTATCACTATTTACATTTAGCTGCGTAATACCATTTGAAACTCCCTGACAAACAAAATCAAAGTGTTTTGTCTCTCCCTGAATCACACTGCCTATTGCTATTATTGCATCTAGCATATCGTAAGTTTCCTGCATCTTTTTGCAGCCATAAGTGAGCTCGAAACTTCCGGGAACATTCCAACGTACTATTTTCTTTTCTAGAACGCCATGCTCCTTTAACGCTTCATAAGCACCCTTATAAAGACCTTCTGTTACTTCATCATTCCATTCAGAAACAACAATCCCAAACCGAAATTCTTTCGCGTTTGGGATTGTAGATTTATCGTATTCCGATAGATTATTTCCTTCGGTTGCCATATATGTATTTAGTTCGTTCCCTGAGCCTGACCTTTAAAGACTGGAGCTTGCTCTGCCTCTGTAGACTCTGGGTATTCATTTTCCAATTTATTAAGATACTCTAAAGCATCTTCAGCATTACCTAATTCTAATGCAGTAACAGCAGCTTTCAATAAAAATTTAGGAGTTGTAAAGCTATTAGATCTCATATTAGCAGCTTTTACGTAATAATCTAAAGCTTCTTCTGGCTGATCTAATTGCATAAACGCATCACCAATACCACCAGTTGCTAGTGGAGCAAGAACTTCATCATCACTACTAAAATCTTCTAAATGTTCAATAGCTTCCTGATACTTCCCAGTATAAAGATAAGCAAAACCAGCATTATAAGAAGCGATATTTGCACTTGGAGTTCCGCCATAGTTATCGATAATATCAAGAAAACCGTATTTACCTTCACCACCGTTTAAAGCCAGATTGTAAAGTGAGTCACTTTCTGAAGCTCCTGCACTCATAGCCGACTGCATATAATTTTGTGCCTGCGCCATCTCGTTGGCAGCTTCAGCTCTCTTAGGCTCCTGTATCCATTGCTCGTAACAAAGGTAACCAAGAACAGCTACGATAACAACACCTAAAACTATATAAATATACTTTTGGTTTTCAGCTACCCATGTTTCGGTACGGCTAGCGCCTTCATCTAAACTGTTAAAAACTTCTTCGGTAGTAGATTCTCCATCTACATACTCGTTTTCATTTCCTTCTTCAACATCCTGGATTTTCTCCTTTGGTGGTTTATATCCTCTTTTCTTATAAGTTGCCATAAGATATTTTTAATGCGTGGCAAAAATATAATATTTTGTGAAAATTAAAAGGGAATTTATTTGTATTTTTTCAATATTTTCAGCTCTTTCGCTTGGGATACGCAAGCCAAAACCCAAAAGCTTAAAAATACTGAATTCCAACACCTTATGCATTTAAAACACCTCTCTCTTTTAAATTACAAGAATCTGGAATCAACTTCTTTTGAATTTGACCCTAAAATAAACTGTATGGTTGGGCATAACGGTGTGGGTAAAACGAACGTTTTAGACAGTATTTATCATCTGGCTTTTGGTAAAAGTTATTTTAACCCTATTACCAGCCAAAATATAAATCACGAAGCAGATTTTTTTGTGGTAGACGGAACTTTTGAGAAGGATCAAAAGCACGAACAAATACTAGTTAGTGCGAAACGCGGACAAAAAAAAGTAATCAAAAGAAACCAAAAGCCTTATGAAAAAGTAAGTGAGCACATTGGTTTTATACCGGCAGTAATTATCTCTCCCGCAGATCGCGACCTTATTATAGAAGGCAGTGAAACGCGCAGGAAATTTATGGACGGCGTGATTTCACAAAGTGATAGTGTATACCTAAATACACTTATTAATTATAGTAAAATCGTTTCTCAACGAAATTCGCTTTTAAAATATTTTGCAGCCAATCGCACTTTCGATCGAGACACCTTAGAAGTTTATAATCATCAGTTAGATGATCTGGGTACCAAATTATATAAAAAGCGTTTAGAATTTTTAGAAGAGTTTGTACCGATTTTCAATAAAAGATATTCTGATATTACTAATAATCAGGAGCCCGTAAGTATTCAGTATAAAAGTCAGCTTTCTGAAAAGAGCCTTTCTCAACTTCTGGAAGATCAACTTCAAAAAGATATGGTGTTGCAATATACCAGCGTGGGAACGCATAAAGACGATCTAAGCTTTGAAATTGAAGGCCATCCTATAAAAAAATTTGGTTCGCAAGGACAACAAAAATCGTTCTTAGTCGCTTTGAAGTTGGCGCAATTCGATTTTATAAAAAAAATTAGTCAGGTGTATCCTATTCTATTATTAGATGATATCTTCGACAAATTAGACGAACAACGTGTAGCTCATATTGTGGCTTTGGTTGCTACTAATGAATTGGGACAAATCTTTATAAGTGACACCCACGCCGATAGAACAGAGAAAGTCGTTAAAGAAAGTAATCAAACCTATAAAATATTCAAATTGTGAAAAATACAGGACTTATCTTTTTTGTATTCAGTTTATTTCTTTTAAGTTGTAATAAGCAAGATCCTAAAGAGCAAATACAATATTTAGAAGGCTACTGGGAAATTGACAAAGTGAAAGTTAGTGAAGATTCTACGATTACCTATAAGGTTAATCAAAACGTAGATTATTTAGAAATTGAAGGTAAAACAGGACAACGCACGAAGGTTCGACCTCAAATGGATGGTTCGTTTAAGACCAGTAATTCCGCAGAAAAATTAGAGTTAAAAATTGAAGAAGATAGTCTTAGAATTTATTATAAAACTCCTTACGATAGCTGGAAGGAAACAGTACTAAATGCCTCTAACGATCAATTAGTAATAAAAAACGACCAGGATAAGATCTATCATTATAAAAAATACACCCCAATAAGTATCGAAACCAATGAAGAGAAATAACGAAAATCTAAGTATAGGCGACGTTCTAAAAGATTTTGTAGAAAAAAATAATCTGGAAAAAGGACTGGACAAAGTTCATGTTCGCGATGCGTGGAACAAACAAATGGGACCGGCAATCCAGAAATACACCACAGCGATTAAACTTCAGGGTACCACATTATTTGTACAGCTAAGCTCTTCAGTATTGCGCGAAGAATTAAGCTACGGAAAAGAAAAAATAGTAAAAATGCTAAACGAAGAGCTGGGAAAAAAATTAATCGAAAAGTTAGTGCTTCGGTAAAAATCACTTCAGAAGTAAAATATCTCGAGGCAAGCCCACGAGACATTCGTTAGAAATAAATTTTCAATTTCGAGGCCAGCCTTTGGAGTATTAAACTCTTTAACGTTGCCAATAAACAAAAAAAGCTATCCAGATGGATAGCTTTTTTATTTTATAGAAAGTGTTCTTAGAACATTTCTCTTCCTGCAAAATGAAAAGCACCTTCGATAGCAGCGTTCTCATCGCTATCACTA
Source organism: Zunongwangia endophytica (assembly GCF_030409505.1). Classification (NCBI taxonomy): domain Bacteria; kingdom Pseudomonadati; phylum Bacteroidota; class Flavobacteriia; order Flavobacteriales; family Flavobacteriaceae; genus Zunongwangia; species Zunongwangia endophytica. The sequence continues at coordinate 1,669,638 of NZ_JAUFPZ010000002.1, forward strand.
CCGTGAACTGCATTTTCTCCTACAGAAGAAGCGTATTTTTTTCTAATAGTTCCTTCAGCAGCATCCTCAGGATTTGTAGCACCAATTAAAGTTCTAAAATCTTCTACTGCATTATCTTTTTCTAAGATTGCTGCAACGATTGGTCCTCTAGTCATAAATTCTACCAATTCTCCAAAGAACGGACGCTCTTTGTGAACCGCGTAAAAAGTTTCAGCATCTGCTTTAGTCATTTGCGTTAACTTCATGGCTACGATTCTAAAACCTGAAGCATTGATCTGATCTAAAATTGCACCAATATGCCCTTTTTCTACAGCATCAGGCTTAAGCATGGTGAAAGTTCTGTTTCCTGCCATTTTGTGTTTTTTAAATTTTCAGCAAAAATAACCAATTCTCTTCCAAATACAAGGTTATTAAAACATTATATCAATATTCTAAAAACTAAGGTGTATTTATTTAAAAAGTACAATTATCTAGACGCTTTTTTACTTATTAAGTAACTGATTTTCAAAGTGAAAATCAATTTTTTCAAATTATTTCAAACTAAAAGAAAGGTGTTAAGGCGAATCAAGCCTTTTGCGCCTGCTCAATAATTAAAAATTCGTCAAAATTCCACTTATTTCTTTATAATATCAATTAAACAGGATTATGAAGGTTTTTTTCAGGCCTAAACCTATTACCTATTCTGTTTAATCCTGCTTCAAATAAATATAAGGATTGAAAATCGTAAAATTTTAAGCATTTTTGTTTTTAGTTGAATAAAATGCTTCAACGAAAATATGATTGATGAATGTTCATTATTCATTTTATTCAAAATAGTTATTTAGCTGAAAAAGAGTAATACATAAATTGAAATAATAAAACTGAAATTTGATATTCCCGAAGACCATTTTCAGTTTTCAAACCGAATCTTAAGAATGATAAATTCTTAAACACGATTAAATTGTATATTTACAATTCTTATGATAGAACAAAATATTTTAGAGATTACTGCGGAATTGTCCAAAGCTAGCAATATAGTTATTGTTCCGCATAAAGGGCCCGATGGTGATGCCATGGGAAGCACCCTGGCGCTAATGCATTTTTTGAAAGATAAAGGACATAATGCAAAAGTTATTGCTCCTAACGAATATCCAACTTTTTTAAAGTGGTTACCGGGCAATGATGAAGTGATGATCTACGAGGAAAATAAACCAGCAGCGAATGCAGTTATCGATGATGCTGAAATTATTTTCACATTAGATTTTAACGATCTTTCTCGTTGCGGTGATATGCAGCACAGCTTAGAAACAAGCAAAGCGATCTTTATAATGATCGACCATCACCAGGAACCAGCAGAATATGCCGATTATACATACAGTGATACTCAAATGAGTTCTACCTGCGAGATGGTTTACCATTTTATTGATAAACTACGTGCTAAAAATAAGATCACTCCAGAGATTGCCAGTTGTTTATACACCGGGATCATGACAGATACAGGATCATTTAGATTTAGCAGTACTAGCGCAACAACGCATCGCGTAATAGCCGATTTAATTGACAAAGGAGCTAAGAATAGTGATATTCATCAAGATGTTTTTGATACGAATTCTGAAAGTCGCTTGCAATTATTAGGAGTTGCGCTTAACAACCTAAATGTTAATCGACAGTACAGAACGGCTTACATTACCATGAGCCAGGAAGAATTGGATGCAAATAATTTCAGAAAAGGCGATACCGAAGGTTTTGTAAACTACGGCTTATCCTTAGACGGAATTATTTTTGCTGCCATTTTTATCGAAAATAAGCAGGAAGGAATTATTAAAATCTCATTTAGATCCAAAGGAGATTTTTCGGTAAATACGTTTGCCAGAAATCACTTTCACGGCGGAGGCCACAACAATGCAGCTGGTGGAAGAAGCGATGAGAATATGAATGATACTATCGTAAAATTCAACAGCTTGCTTCCGGATTATAAAGAACAACTTCAGGCATGAAAAAATTAATCTTTGTTTTTTTAATTATTTCCGCAGTAATTTCCTGTAAATCTCCAGAAGCACGTTATCCTGTGAGTCAAAATTCAGGAAGTTATATAAACGAATCTGTTGCGTACAACCAAAAATTGTTGGCTGAAGAAGAATCTAAAATTAAACAAATAATTGCTTCAGATAGTACCGAAAACTATATTGCAAGCACCAACGGATTCTGGTATTTTTATAATGAAAAAGGAGCCGATTCGGTTTCCAAAATACGCCCTGAGTTTGGCGATTTAGTAAAGTTTGATTATCACATAAGTACGCTGGATAACCAGTCGATTTACGAAGAAGGTGAAAAACCTACCAAAGAATACGCTGTAGATCAGGAAAAATTATTTAGCGGCCTTAGGGATGGCATCAAATTAATGAAAGCGGGTGAAACGATCACTTTCTTATTTCCGTCTTACAAAGCTTTTGGATATTATGGTGATAAAAACAAAATAGGCACAAATATTCCTATTAAAACTACCGTGACTTTACATTCTATTATAGAACAGGATTCTTTAAATTAAAAATCTTAATTACTTTTACCTTTAAAATTAAATTTACGAAAATGAAAAAATTTAGCCTTTTACTTTTAAGTGCTATAGTACTTGCTTTTACGGCTTGTAAGGAAGATTACCCAGATTTAGAAGACGGCATGTATGCCAAATTCGACACCTCTCTAGGGCCGATTGTTGCTGAGCTTTATTACGATAAAACTCCAATTACGGTTGCCAGTTTTGTTTCTTTAGCTGAAGGAAACAGCACCATGGTAGATAGTACTTACAAAGATAAAAACTTTTATGACGGACTTATTTTCCATAGAATTATTGATGGTTTTATGATCCAGGGTGGTGATCCTACAGGAACAGGACGTGGTGGCCCGGGATACAAATTTCCAGATGAAACTACAGATAGTTTAAGCCATGATTCTAAAGGAATTCTTTCTATGGCCAACGCAGGTCCAGGAACTAATGGTAGCCAGTTTTTCATAACGCTTGCCCCTACCCCGAATTTAGATGGAAGACACACTGTTTTTGGGAAAGTAGTAAAAGGGCAGGATGTGGTAGACGCCATAGGAAAAGTAGAAACAGATCCTAGCGATCGTCCTAAAAAAGACGTAACTATTAATACTGTTGAAATCATAAGAAAAGGAAAGCCAGCTAGAAAATTTGATGCTCCTGAAGTTTTTAAGGATGAACTTGAGAAAATAAAACAAGCTGAAGAAGAAGCTGCAAGAAAACTTGAAGAGGCTAAACAAGAAAACAAAGCGATGTTTGATAAGTATCGCGAGGAAGCTAAAAAATTAGATAGTGGATTGGGTATTTATAAATTGGAAGAAGGCGACGGTCCAAAACCTCAGATTGGACAAAAAGTAGGTGTAGATTACGAAGGTTACTTTTTAGACGGTGGAATTTTTGATACCAGTAAAGAAGATATTGCTAAAAAGTTCAATATTTTCAACGAAATGAGAAGTATGCAAAATGGTTATGCTCCTTTAACCCTTACCTATGGTCCAGATTCTCCAATGATAGCCGGATTTAAAGAAGGCATCATGGAAATGAAAGTTGGCGATAAAGCAATATTGTATATCCCTAGCCATCTTGCTTACGGTGAGCGTGGTAAACGACCAATCGAACCTAACACCGATCTAATTTTTGTCGTAGAACTAGTTGAGATAAAATAATTTAACTTTGATTGATAAAACAAAAAAATCCAGCCGATCGGCTGGATTTTTTTGTTTTAATATTTATTTTACTTCTTCGGAATGTTCTTTAAAACTTCTAAGGTGAAATCCCAGAATTTTTGAGTTGAAGAAATACTTGCTCTTTCATCTGGAGAATGTGCTCCTCTAATTGTTGGTCCAAAGGAGATCATATCCATTTCTGGATAATGATTACCAATAATTCCGCATTCTAATCCTGCGTGACAAGCAGCAATATCGGCTTTCTCACCGTTTTGCTTTTGATAAATTTCATCCAAAACTTTAAGAATGGCAGAATCAGAATTTGGTGCCCATCCTGGATATTCACCAGATTGCTTCACTTTAAATTTCGCTAATTCAAAACTTGCCTGAAGACTATGTGCAAGGTCGCTCTTCACAGACTCTACAGAAGACCTGGTAAGACATTTCACTTTTGCTTTTCCCTTTGCTACAATCACATTGGCGATATTATTAGAAGCCTCCACAAGTCCTTCAATATCCGGACTCATTCTATAAACTCCATTATGAGCAGAAGCAATAGCTTTAATAATCTCCATTTGATCTTCCACCTTCATCACATTTCCGCTAACCTCAGCTTCAGAAATACTAATATCCATATTAGGTTCTAGCCCAGCGTACTCTTTTTTAATTTCACCAATCCACACTAGCATTTGCTGCACAAAAACATTGGTGTCTTCTTTATCGACCACTACAAGAGCTTCACTTTCACGCGGAATTGCATTTCGTAAACCACCACCTTGTAATTCTGAAATTCGTAACCCAAAATCACGATAAGCTGTATAAAGCAGTCTTGCCATCAATTTATTGGCGTTGGCTAAGCCTTTTATAATATCCATTCCAGAGTGTCCACCCTGTAACCCTTTAACTACTATTTTATAACCTACAGAATTTTCAGGATTATTTTCTTCCTCATACTCACGCAAAGCGGTAATATCTACACCACCAGCACATCCAATACCAATTTCATCATCTTCTTCAGTATCAAGATTCAGTAAAATATCGCCATTTAATAGATCTGGTGATAAACCTTTAGCACCAGTCATTCCTGTTTCTTCGTCGATAGTAAAAAGTGCTTCAATAGCGGGATGTTCGATATCATTACTTTCTAAAATAGCCATTATCGTTGCTACTCCCAAACCATTATCAGCGCCAAGCGTTGTACCGTCGGCTTTTACCCAATCACCATCAACATGCATTTTAATTCCCTGAGTATCAAAATCAAAATTTGTATCATTATTTTTCTGGTGAACCATATCTAGATGAGACTGTAGCACCACCATTTTGCGATCTTCTAAGCCCTGAGTAGCAGCTTTACGAATCACCACATTTCCGGTTTCATCAACTAGTGTTTCCAATCCTAAGTTTTCACCGAAATCTTTAATAAATTGTATAACCTGTTCTTCTTTTTTCGACGCTCTTGGGACTGCATTTAGATCTGCAAAATTATTCCATAGCGCTTTGGGTTGTAAATCCCTTATCTCATCATTCATTGTTCTATTTTTTGATGTATTTTCAAAATTAACGCTATTTAATTGAGAATTAAAGGGAAGAACTATAATTCTATCTTAATTTCGGGCGAAATAATAATTAGCTTTCCTAAAAAAACTTTTTTCATTGTTTTGCTTCTGAAGTAATTACCGAAAAACTTATCCAATTTCGAACACGGACTTAAAACTTTTTTAAACTGAGTTTAAAGAAAACTGGCAACATAAGATTTGACAAATTAAGAATCTCCAATTAAAATCCTATTTTTGAGATTGTGAAAAATAAGCCTCAAATATTGCTCGCCGTTCTATTGCCTTTTCAGATTATAGTCATCAATCTTTTAAGAGGAAATGAACTTTTTGTAGAAAGTTGGTATAGTCGCGGAGTTTACCCATTACTCTCTAAGATTATGAGATGGTCGTTGGGAATACTTCCATTTTCTTTTGGTGATCTAGTTTATGCCATTTTTGTCATATTAATTATCAGATGGTTAATAAAACGAATACGAACGCGCTTTAGAAAACCTAAAACCTGGATTACAGAGGCTTTAGCTACACTATCCATTATTTATTTTTGTTTTCATTTGTTTTGGGGATTCAATTACTATCGACTTCCGCTACACGAATCTTTAGATATCGATAATGAATATTCTACGGAAGAATTAGTTCTTCTTACTGAAAAATTAATTGAACAATCCAATAAAATTCATCTTGAAATTACCGAAGATGACTCAGCTAAAGTTGATATTCCTTACTCTAAAGCTGAAATTTTTGACATAACCGTTGAAGGTTACGATCATATTGAAAGAGATTTTCCTGAACTTTCATACACCGGAAGAAGCTTAAAACGTTCTATTTTTAGTCTACCCTTAACTTACATGGGATTTAATGGATACTTAAATCCGTTTACCGGTGAATCTCAGGTAAACACCACCATTGTCCCCTTCAAAATACCGACCACCGCCAGCCACGAAATTGGTCACCAACTAGGATTCGCAAAAGAAAATGAGGCCAATTTTATTGCCTGTCTGGTTACCATCAATCATCCAGACAAATATTTCAGGTATAGTGGTTTTACTTTCGCCTTACGATATTGTCTTGGAGAACTCTTCAGAAGAGATCAAAAAAAATGCGAAGAGATGATCAAATTGCTTCACCCAGGTATTCTTAAAAATTACCAGGAAGTAGAAGATTTTTGGCTTGAGCATCAAAACCCGCTAGAACCATTCTTTCAAACATTTTATAATCACTTTCTTATTGTGAACAATCAGGAAGAAGGTTTAAGAAGCTATAGTTATGTAGTTGCTTTACTTGTAAATTATTATGACAATGTAGAAAATGCCTTCTAATAAGTTAAGGGTTTGTTTATTTTTTCTTAATTTTCTGCTTTTTAAAAAATCAACCTAATTTTTAACCAAACCCCTAACATTTATGAAATACAAATTTCTACTATGTTTCCTATTTTTGGGCTTCACAAGTCTATTTGCCCAAGAATATTTTCCCACAAATTCGGGAGTAAAAACCACTAATACCAATTACACCGTTTTTAAAAATGCAAATATCCATGTAGACCCCACCTCTACTATTAAAAATGGAATGTTCGCTATCCAAAACGGAAAAATCACCGCTGTAGGCAAATCTATCACTACTCCTAAAAATAGTGTGGTATTCGATCTAAAAGGAAAAGATGTTTATGCATCTTTCGTAGATTTATACAGCGAATTTGGCATTGATAAACCAAAACGTGAATCTAACGGTCGATCAGGACAATATGAAGCCACAAGAGAAGGCTATTATTGGAACGATCATATTCGGCCGGAACAAAATGCTGCTGAAAGTTTTAGCTACGATGCCAAAGAAGCTACTAAATATCAAAATGGTGGCTTTGGAGTGGTAAATACTCATATACCTGATGGAATAATTCGCGGGAATGGAATTCTTGTCGCTTTAAACCCAAATGGAACTGAAGGTGATCGTATTCTCGAGGATCGTTCAGCGCAATATTTCTCCTTCGATAAAAGCGTAAAATCTAATCAATCTTATCCATCTTCAGTAATGGGTGTAATGGCTTTAATTAGACAGGCTTATTATGATGCCGAATGGTATGCAGACGGCCAAGCTGATAATAAAGATCTTGCTCTTGAAGCTTTAAACAGAAATAAAAAACTAACCCAAATTTTCGCAACAGATAATCTTTTAAACGAATTGAGAGCCGATAAAGTTGGTGATGAATTCGGCATTCAGTTTGCGATACTAGGTAGCGGTTATGAGTACGAGAAGTTAGATGAAATTAAAAAAACAGGTGCAACTTACTTAGTACCCTTAAACTTTCCAGCGGCATACGATGTCGAAGATCCAAACATGGCAGAGTATGTAAGCCTTGCCGATATGAAACGATGGAATCAAGCTCCGGCAAATTTAAAAATGCTAGCCGATGCTAAAGTACCTTTCACCATCACTACTAAAGGCTTGGATCCTTCAAAAGAATTTAAAGAAAACCTTCTTAAAGCCATCGAATATGGACTTTCTAAAGAGGATGCATTAGCTGCACTTACTACGACTCCGGCTAAAGTTATAGGCCAATCCGGGAAATTAGGAGAGATCAAAGAAGGCGCATTAGCCAACTTCATTATTACTTCTGGTGACTTTTTTGAAAAGGATTCCAAAATCTTCGAAAATTGGATTCAGGGAGAAAAGACCGTAGTAAACACCATGAATACTACAGATATTACCGGAAAATATGAATTGGATTTAGACGGAAAAGAATACAAATTAACAGTTAGCGGCTCATCTGAAAAACCAAGCGCAACGATAGAAACTGAAGATTTAAAGCTTAGCTCTAAACTTAGTTTTGAAGACGACTGGATGAATATGCTAATTTCTTCACCAGATACCACAAAAACGGAATTTATAAGACTAACTGCAAAAGTAGATTCTAATGCAGAAAATATTCACGGTAAGGCAATTTTAGCAAATGGCGATACGACGTCGTTTACAGCTACTAAGGAAGCAGCTAACGAAGACGAAAGCGAAAAAAAGAAAAAAGAAAAAGCTACTGAAAACCCAGAAGTGTTACCTGTAAGTTTTCCTAATCAGGCCTATGGTTTTACGGAGATGCCAGAAGCGGAAAATATTCTTTTTAAAAACGCAACAGTTTGGACCAACGAAGAGCAAGGCATCATGGAAAACGCCGATGTTCTTGTAAAAAAAGGTAAAATCGCTAAAGTTGGACAAGGTTTAAAAGCCGGTGGCGCTACCGTCGTTGATGCTACTGGTAAGCATTTAACTTCAGGAATTGTAGATGAACATTCACATATTGCGGCGTCTTCTATTAACGAAGGAGGACATAATTCTTCTGCAGAGGTAAATATGGAAGATGTTATAGATCCTTCAGATATTGCTATTTATCGCGATTTAGCGGGTGGTGTTACTACAGCACAATTGCTACATGGTTCTGCAAATCCTATTGGAGGACGTTCAGCAATTCTACGTTTAAAATGGGGAGTTTCTGCGGAAGATATGATCTTTGAGAATTCTCCAAAATTTATAAAATTCGCTTTAGGAGAAAATGTAAAACAATCAAATTGGGGAAGCGGAAATAGATTTCCGGTAACCAGAATGGGAGTTGAGCAGGTGTACAAAGATTATTTTAGCCGCGCTAAAGAATACATATCAAACAAAGAAAAAAATCCAGATTCTTACCGTAAGGATTTAGAAATGGAAACTCTTGCTGAAATCCTTAGAGATGAGCGTTTTATTTCTTGTCACTCTTATGTTCAAAGCGAAATCAATATGCTGATTAGCGTAGCCGACAGCATGGATTTTAGAATTAACACCTTTACGCATATTCTTGAAGGCTACAAATTAGCTGATAAAATGGCTGAGCGTAATATCGGTGGCTCTACATTCTCAGATTGGTGGGCTTATAAATACGAAGTTGAAGACGCTATTCCTTACAACGCTGCCATTATGCACAGCCAGGGAGTAACCGTTGCGATAAATAGTGATGATGCAGAAATGAGCCGTCGCTTAAATCAGGAAGCCGCAAAAACCATGAAGTATGGCGGAGTTTCTGAAGAAGAAGCCTGGAAATTTGTAACCTTAAATCCTGCAAAATTACTTCATCTGGATGATCGTATTGGGAGCATCAAAGAAGGAAAAGATGCCGATTTAGTGCTTTGGAATAATCATCCACTTTCTGTTTACGCTAAACCTGAAAAAACCATGATTCAGGGTGTCGTTTATTTTGATATCGAACGCGATCAAGAACTGCGTAAAGACATTCAGAAACAAAAAAGTGAATTGATCACCCAAATGCTTCAGGCCAAAAATAACGGAATGAAAACGCAGCCTGTTGTAAAAAAGGAAAAAGTCGAAGCGCATTGTAACACATTGGGAGCAATCCGATAAAAAATTCAGAAGATGAAATTATTCAATATAACATTTATACTAGCATTTATTTCTGTCTTAGGATTAAATGCACAACAAATGCCGGCTGAAAAACAGTCTGAAGCAGTTAGCATCGTTGGTGCTACTGCTCATATTGGGAACGGCGAAGTGATCGAAAAGAGTTTAATTATTTTTGAAGATGGCAAAATCACCAAAGTAAGTGATGCCAGCGCTGCAGCCTCTCAAGCAAAAGGAATGATCATTAATGCTGAAGGTAAACATGTTTACCCGGGTTTTATTGCGCCCAATGCAAGTTTGGGTTTAGTCGAAATCGATGCGGTTAAAGCTACCGACGATGAAGATGAAATTGGAGAAATGCTACCACACATTCGTAGTTTAATAGCTTATAATGCCGAAAGTCAGGTAACCGAAACCATGCGCCCTAATGGCGTTCTTATGGGACAAATTGCGCCAAGAGGAGGATTTATTTCGGGAACTTCATCAATTGTACAATTTGATGCCTGGAATTGGGAAGATGCTGCAATAAAGACAGATGATGGTTTGCATATTAACTGGCCAAACAGCGTTCGTCGTGGTCGCTGGTGGATGGGTGAAGATCCCGGAGTTAAACCAAGCAAAGAATATCAAGACGAAATCAATAAATTAAAAAGCTTTTTTGCTGAAGCTAAAGCATATTTGGCGGGAGACCAAAAAGACAATAACCTACCTTATCTTGCTATGAAAGATGTTTTTAATAAAAATAAGACGGTATATATTCACGTAGATGGCGAGAAAGAAATGTTAGATGTGATTGCTTTTAAAAAAGACGAAAATCTTGATAATCTCGTTTTGGTAGGTGCTTACGATGCTCTAAATATTACTGATCAATTAAAAGAAAACAATATCCCTGTATTAACCGGAAGGCCACACAGCTTACCAAATCAGGATGGTGATGATTATGATTTGCCTTATAAACTGGCAGCCGAACTCACTAAAAAAGGAGTGCTTGTCGGAATTGAAGGTAGCGGTGATATGGAACGCATGAATTCCAGAAATCTACCTTTCTACGCCGGCACTGCAGTAGCTTTTGGTTTGGATAAAGAAGAAGCGCTAAAGCTAATTACCAGTAATACTGCAAAAATATTAGGAATAGACGATTTCGCAGGAACTTTAGAAGAAGGTAAAGACGCGACACTTTTTATAAGTGAAGGTGACGCTTTAGATATGAGAACAAATAAACTTACCGATGCTTTTATTCAGGGGAGAAAAATTAGCCTTGAAACACGCCAAACAAAGCTGTGGAAAAGATATATGCAAAAATACGAAAGACAGGAAGCTAGTAAATAAACTTTCTAACTTCGATAATTAAGCTAAAAAGCTGCCTCAAAAAGGGCAGCTTTTTTTAGTATTTTCGCATTATGAATACAGAAATTTCGAGCACTCAAAATAGAAGAATTAAAAACCTTATACAACTTCAGGAAAAATCCAGAAATCGTAGAAAGGAAGGAAAATTTGTGGTGGAAGGTTTAAGAGAAACCGGTCTCGCCATTCAGGGAGATTTTAAACTTTTAGAGGTTTATTTTTGCCCAGAGTTTTTATCGGAAAATGAGTTTAAAACCATTCCTGATTTTGAAAATTCTGATGCCGAGATTATTGAAATTTCTTCGGAAGTTTATCAAAAACTAGCTTATCGTTCGAGTACTGAAGGAATTATTGCTGTTTTCGCTTCAAAAGAAAATGATCTAAAAACGCTTATTTTCAGCAAAGAAAAACCTTTAATTTTAATTGCAGAAGCACCCGAAAAACCAGGAAATATCGGTGCTATTTTAAGGACGGCCGATGCTGCGAATGTCGATGCGGTGTTCATTGCCAATCCCAAAACCGATCTTTACAATCCTAATATTATTCGATCTAGTGTTGGTTGCGTCTTTACCAATCAAATCGCTACAGGAACCACTACTGAAATTATCGAATTTCTTCAGCAAAAAAATATAGCTATTTACGCTGCAGCATTACAAGCTTCAGAAATTTACACAAAAATAGATTTCACCGAAGCTTCTGCAATTGTTGTAGGCACTGAGGCTACCGGGTTAAATCAGGAGTGGCGCGATGCGGCAAAGCAGAATATCATTATTCCTATGAGTGGCGCAATCGACAGCATGAATGTATCTGTCGCAGCCGGAATTCTTATTTTCGAAGCCAAAAGACAACGATCATTTTTGTAGATTCGGCACTTGATTTGCTACTAAATTTTTAAATTCTCAATTTGAATTCTGAAACCTTATTTTATATAATTGTCGGCATAATTTTAGCCGATTTCATTTTCGATAAAATTCTCGACACTTTGAATGCAAGACATTTTGATGATCCGATTCCGCCAGAATTATCTGATGTTTACGATAAAGCAGCATACGAAAAGTCACAGCGCTATAAAAAAGAGCGCTATAAATTCGGAATATTGACTTCAGGATTTTCGTTAGTCTTAACTTTAGGCTTTCTATTTTTTGATGGTTTTGAGTGGGTAGATACGATTGCAAGAGGATTTTCTAATAATGAGATCCTGATTGCGCTTATTTTCTTCGGTATTATTATGATTGGGAGCGATATACTTACTACGCCGTTCTCCTATTATTCTACTTTTGTGATTGAAGAAAAATATGGTTTCAATAAAACTTCAAAATCGACATTTTTAGTAGATAAAATTAAGGGTTGGCTTTTAATGGCAATTCTTGGTGGTGGAATACTAGCACTAATAATTTGGTTTTATCAATTTGCTGGTGCAGATTTTTGGTGGTATGCCTGGATTTTGGTTGCTGTATTTTCCATATTTCTGAATATGTTTTATGCCAAACTTGTTGTGCCTTTATTTAATAAGCAAAGTCCGCTTGAAAATGGTTCACTTAGAACCAAAATTGAAAACTACGCTCAAAGTGTGGGATTCAAATTAGATAATATTTTTATTATTGATGGCTCCAAACGAAGTACTAAAGCCAATGCCTATTTTTCTGGTTTTGGAAGCGAAAAAAGAATTACTCTTTTTGACACTTTAGTGAATGATTTGGAAGAAGAGGAAATTGTAGCGGTACTTGCTCATGAGGTTGGTCACTATAAGAAGAAACATATCATTTTCAATTTAGTAGCTTCTGTTTTAACCACCGGTTTTACACTTTGGTTACTGAGTTTATTTGTTGGAAATCCATTATTATCAAATGCGCTGGGCGTAGATATCCCGAGTTTTCATATTGGTCTAATTGCCTTCGGAATTTTATACAGTCCTATTTCAGAAATCACCGGACTCTTAATGAATCTGATTTCCAGAAAATTTGAATATCAAGCCGATAATTACGCAAGGCATACTTATAATTCAGAAAATCTTATTAGCAGTTTAAAGAAACTCAGTAAAAATAGTCTAAGCAATTTAACTCCGCATAAAACTTATGTCTTTTGGCATTATTCGCATCCTAGTCTTTTGCAGCGTTACCGGAATTTAATGCAATAGAAAAGAGACTAAAAATACTGATTTGAATACTAAATGCTGAATTTTATTATTCAGTATTTTTATTTTTTCAGAAATAATAAAGTAGAAAAATTTTGTTGATCACTGTTTACTGATATTTGCTCATTGAGCATTGCTTATTGATAATTGTTTACGTATTTTTAATATATGACAGAGGCATTTATAGAAAAAGAAAATAAAGAAATTGCTCACCAATATAAAGAATTGCTGAGAATTAGTTACCAAACGCTTACCGATGAGGACAAAAAACTTATTCGGGCTGCTTTTGATACGGCTGTAGATGCACATAAAGATCAGCGTAGAAAATCTGGTGAAGCTTACATCTTCCATCCTATAAGCGTGGCAAAAATTGTCGCTGCAGAGATAGGATTGGATGCCACCTCTATCGCTGCTGCCCTACTCCACGATGTTGTGGAAGATACCTCGTATACATTAGACGATCTGGAACGGATGTTTGGTGAAACTGTAGCTAAAATTGTCGATGGCCTAACTAAAATTTCCAGTCTTAAAAAAGACAAAGATGTTTCGCTGCAGGCAGAGAATTTCAGAAAAATGCTGCTTACTCTTAATGATGATATTCGTGTGATTATCATCAAAATTGCAGATCGCTTGCACAATATGCAAACTATGGATGCAATGCGCAGGGATAAGCAAATAAAAATAGCATCTGAAACCTTATATATCTATGCTCCGCTAGCGCATAGAATAGGACTTTATAATGTAAAAACTGAACTTGAAGATCTAGGTTTAAAATATACCGAACCTGAAGTTTATCAAGACATCTTTACAAAAATCAAGGAAAGTAAAGAGGAGCAGGATGCGTATATTAATGAATTTACCAGGGTAATACAAGATTCCTTAGATAAGGAAAATATGGATTACGATATTAAGGGTAGACCTAAATCCATTTTTTCTATTCGTCGTAAAATGAGCAAACAAAACATCAGTTTTGATGAAGTTTACGATAAATTTGCGATTCGAATTATTTATAGAAGTGATAAGGAAAATGAGAAATTCTTAGCCTGGAAAATATACTCGGTAGTAACAGATCATTTTCGCCCAAACCCTACCCGCTTAAGAGACTGGATTTCGTCACCTAAATCTACCGGTTACGAAGCTTTGCATATTACGGTAATGGGACCAAAAGGACGTTGGGTAGAAGTACAGATTCGTAGTGAACGTATGCATGAAATTGCTGAAAAAGGATATGCTGCGCACTATAAATATAAAAATGCAGACGAAAAAGAAGAACAGGGAATTGAAGAGTGGTTAAACCGACTTCAGGAAGTTTTAGAAAATCAAACCGTTAATGCGGTAGACTTTGTAGAACAATTCAAATTAAATCTTTATTCAAAAGAGATATTTGTATTTACGCCTCAAGGAGATTTAAAGTCTTTACCTAAAGGTTCTACCCCGTTGGATTTTGCTTTTAGTATTCATACCGAAATTGGCACACATACGCGCGGATCCCGAGTAAATAATAAGCTTGTACCGCTAAGTCATGTTTTAAAAAGTGGTGATCAGGTTGAAATTATTACTTCAGATAATGCAAAACCAAATGTAAACTGGCTGGATTATGCTACTACGGCAAGAGCCAGAGCAAAAATAAAATCTTCTTTAAAAGATGAAAAGAAACTCATTGCAGAAGATGGAAAGGCTATTTTAACGAGAAAATTAAAAGCACAAAAAATACCTTTTAATGAAAATACGGTAAACGAACTTGTTGCTCATTTTCATCTTAAAACAAGCTTGGATCTATTTTATCGTGTAGGCATTGGAAAAATCGACAATCAGTCTCTTAAAGAATTTGCTTCTTCACGTAGCAATGCGTTGGTAAGTTATATTAAAAGAAAAATAAGTAAAAAACCAGAAGTTAATCATGATCTTAATAAAGATGAGATCACTGCTAATTACGATCAACTTGTTTTTGGAAAAGAAGAAGATGAGTTAGAATATAAATTGGCGAATTGCTGTAATCCCATACCCGGTGATGATGTTTTTGGATTTGTAACGGTAAATGAGGGAATTAAAGTACACAAAATGGATTGCCCGAATGCCATTCAGTTACAAAGTAATTATGCGTATCGTATAATTCAGGCTAAATGGGTAGATTCGTCACAGCAAGACTTCAAAGCGGTGATCAAACTAAACGGTATAGATAATATTGGATTAGTTAGCGATGTTACCAGGGAAATCTCAAGTAACATGCACGTTAATATGAAGAATATTAATTTTGAGAGTGATGATGGAATCTTCAACGGTCGTATTACGGTAGTAGTTAAGAACAATGCTACATTAATCAAAATTATAAATCGACTGAAAAAAATTAACGGGATAGATAAGGTTACCCGTGAATAATCGCATACCTTTGTGCGGCAGCAAAAAATTATGAGTAAAAAAGTTGTAAATAAAAACGATCAAGCAGTAGTTAAAAACGTATTCACCAAGTATTTGGAGGAAAAAGGGCATAGAAAAACCCCAGAGCGTTTTGCTATTTTGCAGGAGATCTATGATAGTGATGAGCATTTTGATATTGAATCTTTATATATCAAAATGAAAAACAAAAAGTACCGTGTTAGTAGAGCTACACTGTATAATACAATAGAACTTTTACTAGGATGTGGCTTGGTTCGTAAACACCAGTTTGGGCAAAACCAGGCACAATACGAAAAATCTTATTTTGATAGACAGCACGATCATATTATTCTTACCGATACCGGTGAAGTGATCGAATTTTGCGATCCCCGCATACAGTCAATTAAGCAAACAATAGAAGAAGTGTTTGATATTGAAATTAACAAACATTCTTTATATTTTTACGGCAATAAAAAAACAACCAATTAAGTATAATTTTCATGGCGGTAGATTTACTACTCGGGCTTCAGTGGGGCGACGAAGGCAAAGGAAAAATTGTTGACGTTTTCACCTCTAAATATGATATCATTGCACGTTTTCAAGGTGGTCCAAACGCGGGTCACACTTTAGAATTTGACGGGCAGAAACATGTTTTACATACTATCCCATCAGGAATTTTTCACGACAATACCATCAATCTAGTTGGTAATGGTGTGGTTATAGATCCTGTAATTTTTAAAAAGGAATTAGATAATCTGGCTAAACACAATGTAGATTACAAATCTAAATTAGTAATTTCCAGAAAAGCACACCTTATTTTACCAACCCATCGTTTACTGGATGCAGCTTCAGAAGCTTCTAAAGGTAAAGCAAAGATTGGTTCTACTTTAAAAGGTATTGGCCCAACTTACATGGACAAAACCGGAAGAAATGGTATACGTGTTGGTGATTTAGAATTAGATGATTTCAAAGATCGCTATCAGGCGCTTGTAGATAAGCATGTAAAAATGATTGATTTTTATGATGCCGATGTTCAATTTGATCTTGCTGAATTAGAAAAAGAATTCTTTGAAGCTATAAAAACTTTAAAATCATTAAAGTTTATCGATAGTGAGGAATTTTTACAACAAGCACAAGCTGAAGGTAAAACTATTCTTGCTGAAGGTGCTCAAGGTTCTCTTTTAGATATCGATTTTGGAACTTATCCTTACGTAACTTCATCTAATACTACTGCTGCAGGTGCCTGTACAGGACTCGGAGTATCTCCAAGACAAATAGGCGAAGCATTCGGAATTTTTAAAGCGTACACTACTCGTGTAGGAAGTGGACCTTTTCCTACTGAATTGTTTGATGAGGACGGTGAAACAATGGGACGTGTAGGTAACGAATTTGGAGCGACTACTGGAAGACGTAGACGTTGTGGATGGTTAGACCTTGTTGCATTAAAGTATGCGGTACAAGTTAATGGCATCACTCAACTTATAATGATGAAAGGTGACGTTTTAAGCGGGTTTGATACTTTAAAAGTTTGCACAGCTTATAAGTATCGCGGAGAAGAAATTAAGCATCTTCCTTACAATATTGAAGAACAAAATATTTCTCCTATATATACTGAACTAAAAGGTTGGGCAGCAGATTTAACAGGAATGACTGAAGCATCTCAACTTCCAAAAGAATTTAACGAATACGTTGATTTCTTAGAGAAAGAATTGAATGTACCAATTTCTGTAGTTTCTGTGGGACCTGATAGAACCCAAACGATACAAAGAAAATAACAATTCGGAATTATCGATTTTTGGATATAAAAAAAAGGCTGTTTTTCAACAGCCTTTTTTTTATAACATCTAAAGATTATTTAATCTTCTTCTTGAGGTACTACTATAAATGTTGAAGCAATTGCATTTACCTCTCCCATTGTTAGTGGTTCATCAAAAGCTGCACTTACTGCTGCGTCACCACCAAAGTCATTAAACATTCCAGAAAGATCAACTCCTCCTTGCACTAAATTAGCTTCTGAAGTTGGAGTACCATCTTCATCAGTATCTACACCTTGATAGATTCCTGCAAATGGAGCTGGCAATGTATTTTCAGCATTCACGATCCAACCCTTTTCTCCTCTCATTCTTCTTACCTGTGAAGCATGACGAGCTTCAATAGAGTGAATCTGTAGAGCATACTTCAATAGATCATTACTATCAATAAGTGCTCCCGCTTGTCCTTTGTAGGCTCTTACACCAGTGTCTTCAAATCCTTGTGCTAATGCCATAAATGTAGCATAATTGCTAAAAGTATCAAGTTCTAAACCACCTGGACCTCCGGTAAAATCGAAAGTGGGTTCCGGAATAGCATCTTCTCCTAAAGCACCAACAAGAAAGTCTACATGATCATCCTCATGTTTAGAGATTTGACCAAAAACATCTCTATCTGCTTCTGGTATTAATCCATCTGTACCTAGAGCCATTTGATAGAAATTTCTTTCTAAATACTCTAAAGTTAGGGCAAAATTAAGTACATCTGTCGGGGATGCTTGAAATGCAGCGGAAGCCATATTCATTGTAGCAGCTTTTGTTTTATTACTTGTTGCTGCTAATCCAAATGGGATTGATGCTAAAGCTGCACCTTTTCCTAAATTTTTCATTCGGTTGAAGGTATCTTTCCTCGAACCTTTTGCATTAAGAACGTCCTCATTGGACAATTTATCTAATAATTTTAATAAACTCATAATTTTGTTTTTTTAGTTTGGTGATTACTCAGTTGGCAAATTATCAGCAGTAAATGATGTTTGAACTACACCTAATCCTACTACAGCAGAAAGTACATCACTTGGAGGTGTCGCTTTATCGTATGCTGCTTCAGAATCACCAATACTAACTAATACACCATCTCTAGCAAAAGCAGTAGAACCTGGATCTAATAAATCTGCGATTGCAGATGCATGTCTTGCTTCTACCGATACGATTTTACCAGCCAACAATAAATAAGTAGGATTTTCTATTAAATTACCTGCTCCATTGTAAGCGCTTACACCGGTATCTTCTAATAATTGGGCTGTGGTAAGTACAGAATTTCTATCAGAAAAATCAACTGCTTCAGAAAAATCAAATTCTAATTCAGGCAATGTCATTTCCTCACCCGCAGCAGCAGTAATTGCTGTTTTGAAAAATTCTCTATGGATAACTTCATGATTTCTCAAATCGGTTAAAATTTCTTTTTCGTTGTCCTCTGCTCCACTAAAATAAGAACCGTTCAAAACTTCATTATAAAATGCTGCTTCCAATTGCTCTAAAGCATAAGCATAATTTAAAATTCCAACATCGCCACTACCTAAATCAAAAACTTCTGGATCTGGATCTGGATCTGGGTCTGGCTCCATTTCTCCGCCGGGATTAAAATCATCATCTTCGCTACATGCGTACAATAATGTTGATCCTGCAAAGGCTAAACCACTCATCTTAATAAATCTTCTTCTAGAATTCCCAGGTCCCTTATTGTCCTGGAAATCCACTTTTACAACTGGTTTTTTCATAATTTAATTTTATTAGTTATGCTAAACTTACGGAGGAGAAAGGCTCAGGGTTTTTCCAAAAGAGTTAATATTTTATTAAAACAAAAAAGTAAAACTTAAAATTTCCCAATTTTTAGAGAATTTCACTACTCATTAAGAAATAATTTAGCAATGTTTAGCGTTCAAAATCACCATATTCTCAATTCCAAACGTTGTAATTATCAATCCAAGTCTTTTAAAACTATCTCGTGAATTTCGCTATTTTTGCATAAATTTTTAATGTTGAAAAACTTCCTTCTTACTATATTTTTTCTTTTAAGCCTTATTCCATTCTACGGTCAGGAGACTGGGCGTAAAATTGATTATGAAAATGATAGGCAATATCGAGATGAAGAAAAATATCCTGGTGCATTAGTAATGAGCAAAGTAACCAATCAGGTACATTTCACTCATCAAGGTATCGAAGTATGGTGTAATAATGCTGTATTCTACGAAAGCGATAACTTTTTTAAAGCGTACGGTGAAGTACGGATGAAACAGGGCGACACCGTAAACATGAACAGCGACTATGCTGAATACAACGGGAACACGCAGTTTGCATTTGCCAGCGGACAGGTAAAAATGAAAAGACCACAGACTACCTTAGAAACAGATACCCTTTTCTTCGACCGACTTAAGCAAGAATCTTATTATCGTAGCGGAGGGAAAGTAACCGATACCGCAAGTGTGCTAACCAGCGCCATCGGAAGATACTATTTTGAAGAAGATAAATATACTTTCTTGTCAGATGTAAAAATCACGAATCCAGATTACATCGTAAATTCAGATCATATTGATTTTTATTCAGATAGTGGTCACGCTTATCTCTACGGGCCTTCTACAATTGAGGGAGAAGAAAGCACAGTATACTGCGAACGTGGTTTCTACGACACACGCGGTGACACTGGATACTTTGTAAAGAACTCAAAAATAGATTATGATAATCGAACGGTATTAGGTGATAGTTTATATTTTGACAGGAACACAAGTTTTGCTTCAGCAACGAATAATATTGAAGTAATTGATACCACTAATAATAGTAAAGTCACCGGTCATTATGCCGAAGTTTACAGAGAAAAAGATTCAGTTATTATAACTAAATGGCCAGTTGCTGCCTCACTTCAGGATCAAGATTCGGTATTTATCCATAGTGATACCTTATTAGTTACCGGGAAACCTGAGGATAGAATTATCCGAGGATTTTACGATGTTCGTTTATATAAAACAGATATGAGCGGTAAAAGTGATTCAATTTATGTAAACCAAAAACAAGGGCTTACCAGACTGATTAATATCAATCCCGGAGAAAATAGCGCCATAAGCGTAAAAAGGAATCCTGTTTTATGGTCGGGCTTAAGTCAGATGACAGGAGATACTATCGAAATTCTAAGCAATAAAGAAACAGAACAATTAGATAGCCTTAAAGTATTTAAAAACGCTTTTCTGATCAATAAAGATAGTATTGAAGGATATAATCAAATTAAGGGACAAGAATTAATTGGTTTGTTCGAGAATAACGAACTATACCGTGTAGATATCGATAAAAATACGGAAACACTTTACTATAGTCGGTCAGAAAACAAGGATCTTATTGGTATCAACAAAACGCTTTCTAGCCGTATTGAAGTCTTTTTTAAAGAACAGCAAATTCAAGATGTTTATTATTATAAAAATATAGAAGGCACTCTAAAGCCTGAGGAAAAAGTACCGCAAAATGCCAGAGAATTGCAAGGTTTTAATTGGCGAGGCGAAGAAAGATTGCTGAAAAAGCAGGATCTTTTTAAGGGAAAAGAATTGCCAGAATTATTTAGAATTCAGGGGATACCATTGCCTTCTCAAGAAGAAGACTTTTTTGATGAACGTGAAGATGGTGACATGTTACTAAACGAAAACTCCAGACTAAAACCAGAGGATTTAAAAGATAAAGTCCAAGATTCTGTTCCATCTCTTAACACCTTGATACCTCAAGGTGTTCAAATAAAAACCGAAGAATCAAAAGATAAAAAAGCAGATAGCTTAAAAAAACAAAAATTGCCTACTACCATTGAATAAAGATTTTTTAAAATATCAGGCGCAAACTACGCCCCACCCTTTAGGATTAGAAGTTGTAAAAGCTGAAGGTTCTTACATTTTCACTTCAGACGGACAAAAACATTTGGATTTTGTCGCAGGTGTTTCCGCGACAAGTTTGGGTCACTGCCATCCTGAAGTCATTAAAGCGATAAAAGAACAAGCCGACAAATATTTGCACGTGATGGTTTACGGTGAATATTCACAAGGTCCTGCGGTAGCATTCTCAAAGTTACTTGCCGATAATCTACCGCAGCCTTTGAAAAAAGTTTATCTGGTAAACTCTGGGACCGAAGCTATCGAAGGCTCCCTAAAACTTGCAAGGAGAGCAACAGGGAGAACTCAATTAATTGCAGCCAAGAGTGCTTACCACGGTAACACCATGGGATCGCTTAGCTTGATGAATTTTGAAGAGCGCCAGAAACCATTTAGACCTTTAGTGGGAGATATCGACTTTATTGAATTTAACAATGAGGAAGATTTAAACGAAATTACAGAAAAAACAGCCGCTGTTGTTTTAGAAACCATTCAAGGAGGCGGCGGATTTATTCAACCAAAAGATCAATATCTAAAAAAGGTAAAAGCACGATGTGAAGAGGTTGGTGCGTTATTGATTTTGGATGAAATTCAGCCCGGTTTTGGCAGAACGGGAAAATTATTCGGATTCGAAAATTACGACGTTGTTCCAGATATCATGGCGATTGGTAAAGGAATGGGCGGTGGTTTACCTGTAGGCGCTTTTGTAGCTTCAGAAAAATTGATGGATTTACTTTCAGACAATCCAAAAATGGGACATATCACAACATTCGGCGGTAATCCACTTATTGCAGCGGCCTGTCATGCCACGCTAAAAACAATTTTGGAAACTGAATTAATGGCAGCAACGCTAGAGAAAGAAAAACGCTTCAGAAAATTGCTGGTTCATCCTTTAATTTCAGAAGTAAGAGGAAAAGGATTAATGCTCGCGGCTATCGTTAAATCTGAAGAAATTGTCAATCAAATCATCTTAAATTGTAAAGAAAAAGGACTTATTTTATTCTGGCTATTATTCGAGAAAAAGGCACTTAGAATTACCCCGCCACTAACGATTTCTATGGAAGAAATTGAAGAAGGATGTGGCATTATAATTGAAGCTCTAAATCAAATAGAAACTAAAGCTTAAGTTGTTGATTACTTTGTTAACAACAATTGAAGCGTCTACACCTCTAAGTTGAATCCTTTTTTAACTTTAGTAATGTAGGAATCCCGTAACAACTTGCTTATGCAGTTAAGTCATAACGAAGATAACAATTTCTCACTTTCGCGTTTCGAATCGATGCTGAAGACAAATGATGTGCTGTTCTTCGATTCAAACGAATTTGAAAATATTATTCATCATTATTTAGAAATAGGAAAGATTAACCTGGCGAAGAAAGCAGTTAAGTTGGGACTTTCGCAACATCCGTCTTCGATAAACCTAAAACTTCTTAAAGTAGAAATTCTGGTTTTTGAAGATAAATTAGATTTAGCAGATGGACTTTTAGCTGAAGTTCAGGATTTAGAAGCAAACAACGAAGAGGTTTATATACAAAAAGCACAAATCTTTTCAAAAAGAGATGAGCACCAAAAAGCAATCAATGTTTTGGAGCTTGCACTTGAAGTTACTGAAGATCTAGCTGAAATCTATTCCATGATTGGTATGGAGTATTTATTTCTTGAAGATTTTCAGAACGCAAAGATCAATTTCATGAATTGTTTAGAAGCCGATGAAGAAGACTATTCGGCACTTTACAATGTGATGTATTGTTTCGATTTTCTTGGAGAAAATGAAGAAGCTATAGAATACCTTAATATGTATTTGGATAAAAATCCATATTGTGAAGTAGCATGGCATCAGGTAGGTAAGCAATATTTCGATTTAAAAGATTATAAAAAAGCGTTAGCTGCTTTTGATTTTGCGATCATTAGTGATGAGTTTTTTATTGGTGCATATCTGGAAAAAGGGAAGGTTTTAGAAAAACTAGAGCGCTATCTTGAGGCGATCGAAAGCTATAATGTAACTTTAGAACTAGACGACCCAACTTCTTTCGCATACCTTAGAATAGGAAAATGTTTTGAAAAATTAGGTAATGACAAACTTGCCATCGCTAATTACGAAAAAACGGTACATGAAGATCCTCTTTTAGACAAAGGATGGATTGCGATTACCGATTTTTATATCAAAAAGAAGAATTTCAAAAAAGCATTATACTACATCAATAAAGCGATAAATATTGATGAAGAAAATGTGTTGTACTGGAAACGTTATGCAAGAATCAATAATCGCCTAAATTTTAATAGAGAAGCTGAAAGAGGCTATCGGAAAAGTTTAGATTTAGGAAATTATGAACTTGAAACATGGATACGAAGATGCGATATTCTTATCAAACTTGCAGAATGGGAATCGGCAGTTCAAAATCTTTTACAGGCAAACGAATTTTATCCCGGAATAGCGGAGATAGAATACCGTTTAAGCGGTCTATATTTTATGCTGAATAACGCCGAACTTGCTTACAAACACCTTGAAAGTGGACTTAAAGCCGACTCGGAATATTATATCATTATAGAAGAACTTTTTCCTGATATCTTTAAACGCAAAAGTGTTAAACAATTAATAGATTCTTACCAAAAGCCTTCATAGTAATTTCCTAACTTTGGCCAAATCTAATTTTTAGGATATGCAAAGAAGCTTTAAGGAATATTTAAGCGTCACATTAAAAGGTATGGCCATGGGTGCCGCTGATGTTGTACCAGGAGTTTCTGGTGGAACTATTGCTTTTATTTCAGGAATATATGAAGAACTGATCAATACCATAAGCGGAGTTGATCTTTCTCTTTTAAAGACCTGGAAAAATGAAGGTTTTAAAGCAATGTGGAATCAGCTGAATGGTGGATTTATCGTTTCTTTGTTCCTGGGAATCTTAATTAGTGTTTTTACTGTAATGCGATTGGCTAATTATTTATTAGACAATCATCCAGTACTAATTTGGTCCTTCTTCTTTGGTCTTGTTCTGGCGAGTATTTGGTATGTTGGTAAACAAATTCCCAATTGGAATTATAAAATAGTGCTAGCCGTTGTCATTGGTGCTGGGGTAGCCTTATATGTTACTTCGCTACCTCCTATGGGAAGTTCAGAAAGTACTTTTTTCATGTTTATTGCGGGAGCAATTGCTGTCTGCGCCATGATTTTACCAGGAATATCGGGTGCCTTTATATTAGTATTACTTGGTGCTTATCGCCCGGTAACCGATGCTGCACATAACTTCGATATTAAAACCTTAGCAATAGTTGGCGTTGGTGCCATCTTTGGTTTGCTTAGTTTTTCTAAAATATTAAAATGGTTATTTACTAATTATACTAGTTTAACCTTAGCTGTATTAACTGGTTTTATAGCAGGATCTCTCAATAAGATATGGCCTTGGAAAAAAGTACTAGAAGTTGCACGTTTTAATGATAAAGAAATTCCGGTTAGCGAAACTTCAGTTTTACCTTGGAACTTCGAAGGAGATCCTCAACTGCTTTTTTCAATCGTACTGATGTTGGCAGGATTTGGACTCATTTTTCTTCTGGAAAGTTTAGCAGGCAATAGCAACAAACCTGAAGAGGCTAATGCAACAAACTAGAACCTTAACAGATAAATTTTTCCTTATTTTAAAAGGATTAGCCATGGGTGCCGCAAACAAGGTTCCCGGGGTATCTGGTGGTGTTGTAGCTTTTGTAGCAGGATTCTATGAAGAGTTCATTTATTCCCTTCAAAAAATTAATCTCAAAGCTGGTAAATTATTAATTGCCGGTAGATTCCGTAGCTTTTATCATTATATCAATGGTAAATTTTTGGGCTTGCTTATCTTGGGTATGCTCATTAGCTATTTTAGTGTATCCAAGCTATTAGATTACCTTATTGTTCACTACGAACTTTATGTATGGTCAGCTTTCTTCGGAATGATTATCGGTTCTATTTACTACATCAGTAAAGATTTTGATGAGTGGAGCCGCCGTAGTATTCTATTTGTAATGCTAGGGATCTTTCTGGGTGTTGCAATTAGCATGTTAGAACCTGCTAAGCAAAACGATAATTTATGGTTTGTATTTTTCTGCGGAATGATTGGCGTTTCGGGAATGACGCTTCCGGGATTATCTGGCTCGTTTATACTTATCTTATTAGGTAATTATGTATTGTTGCTAGTAGATTCAGTCAACGCGCTTTATGATACACTTGCAGATATCATTAGTTTAGATTTCAGCTTTGTTTCTGATGAAGCTCGCATGCATCTTCTACAAGTTATGATCACCTTCGCCGCCGGCTCTTTGGCGGGATTGGTATCACTTTCCCATCTTTTAGGATATGTTCTAAAAAAATACAAGAAAGATACTTTTGCCACCATCATCGGCTTTATTACCGGGTCTTTAGGTGTAGTATGGCCGTGGAAAGATAAAATATACAAAGTAAATAAAAACGGTAACTTTTTAAAAGATAGTCACGGCGACAAAATTGTAGATAACTATAACCGTTACTTACCAGATTTTGAGCATTTAGATACTTATATCGCTATGTTCTTTATTCTAGTAGGTATTTTTATAGTATTGGGATTGGCACTTTATGAGAAAAGAGCGCAAGCAAAAAAATAGTGAAAAATGAGAAAATTCGGACTTTTAGGTAGAAATATAGATTATTCATTCTCAAAAAAATACTTCAATGATAAATTTGAAAATGAAAAAATTGATGCTGAATACGTCAATTTTGATATTCCAAAAATTGAAGACTTCGCATTAATCATCACCAAAAATCCTCGCTTATCGGGTATGAATGTTACTATTCCTTATAAAATGGAAGTAGTAAAATATTTAGATGAACTTTCCGAAGATGCTAAAGAAATTAAAGCGGTAAATGTCATTAAATTTGAAGAAGCTAGTAAATTGGTTGGGCATAATACCGATTTTATAGGTTTTAGAGATGCTTTATCTCCTCATTTAAGACCTCAACATACGCATGCTTTAATTCTTGGAACCGGTGGTGCTTCCAAAGCAGTAGCTTATGCATTAAAAACACTAGGAATTTCATACAATTTCGTCTCTAGAATTCCCGATGAAGATCAATTTTCTTACAGCGATTTAACTGAAGCCGTTATTCAGAAGTATTCTCTAATTATTAATACTACGCCGTTAGGTACATTTCCTGATACCGATAAATCTCCGAATATACCTTACAAGTACATCGGGAAGAATCATCTGGTATTCGATTTAATTTATAATCCGGCAGAAACCAGTTTTATGAAGCAGAGTAAAGAAAATGGAGCTGAAGCTATTAATGGAAAGAAAATGCTGGAACTTCAGGCTGAAGCTGCCTGGTCTATTTGGAATTCTTAATAATTCTATCAAAAACCGGCTTATTTTCTCATAAAAAATTTCGTTTCCTTGCCCAAGTTTAGTGTAGTTGTTATCTTTCAGCTTTAATAACTAGTACCGAACTTTAACATTGAAAGATATGTCTCAATCAGAAAACGAAAATAAGAAAGAAGAACTTTCCAAAAAAGAAAATCCTGAAAACACTGAAGTAACTCAGTCTCAAGATATTTCTTCGGAAAGTAAAAAAGAAGAGAAGAAGGTAGAAGAATCTTTTTCGGAAGAGGTTGAGAATCCAGAGGCTGCAAATGAAGAGCTGGAAGAAGCTATGGTAGCCGAATCTACTTTTGTTCAGGATACTGAAAATAATAAAGTTACAAACGCTGAGGATAAAAATGACGATGATGATGAACATGAAGATGCCATCATCGAAGAACATAAAAAAGGAGTAGACGATTCTCTTGCAGAAGATAGCGAAGACGAGAGCGCTACAGAACGTCACACCATCCCAAAGAAAGATTATCACTCGATGAGTAATGAGCAACTAGCCGACGAGCTTGAGCGATTACTCAAAAACGAGAAGGTACAAGCCATCAAAGATCATGTAATCGAAATTAGAGCAGAATTTAATGCTAAATTTGATGAAGAATTTGAAGAGAAAAAAGAAGATTTTCTTGCCGATGGCGGTAATATCATAGACTTCCACTACTCTACTCCGCTTAAAAATAGATTCAATTCGCTTTATTTTGATTATCGCGAGAAGAGAAATAAATACTATCAACAACTAAAACAAGATCTAAACGCCAACCTAAATAAGCGTTTAGAAATTATTGAAGAATTAAAGGGAATTATTAATGTTGAAGAAAATATCAATACGACCTACAATCACTTCAAAGCAATCCAGGATCAATGGCGTACTGCAGGACCGATTCCGCGTGATAAGTACAACAATGTTTGGAATACGTACCACCATCATGTAGAGAATTTCTATGATTTTCTTCACCTAAATCGAGAATTTAGGGATATGGACTTTAAGCACAATCTCGATCAAAAACTTAAGGTTATCGATCGTGCTGAAGAATTAGCGCAAGAGCAGGACATTAGCCGTGCATTTAGAGAATTGCAAATGCTCCACAAAATGTGGAAAGAAGAGTTGGGTCCCGTTGCAAAAGAATATCGTGATGAAATTTGGGAGCGATTTAGCAATGCTACTAAAATAATACATGACCGCCGCCAAGAATATTTTGAAAATCTTGATAAAGAATTTGACAAAAACTGGGAAAAGAAGCAAATCATAATCGAAAAAATCCGAGAGATTGCAGAGCAGGATATAAGCAGTCATAATAAATGGCAGCAAAAGATTAAAGAAATTGAAGCGCTACGCGAAGAATTCTTTAAAGCCGGTAAAGTTCCGAGAAACAAAAACGAAGAAACCTGGAAAGATTTTAAAGAAACCGTTAGACGTTTTAATCGCAAAAAGAATGCGTTCTATAAAAATCTTAAGAATGAGCAATACGAAAATCTTGAAAAGAAAAAAGAGTTAATTCAAATTGCTGAAGAGAATAAGGATAGTGACGATTTTAAAACCGTTACACCATTAATGAAGAAGATACAGACCGATTGGAAGAAGATTGGTCACGTTCCTAGGAAAGATAGCGATAAAGTCTGGAAGCAATTTAAAGCAGCTTGTAACTATTACTTTGATCGACTAAACGAAAACCGTAGTGAGGAGAACAAAGAAGAGATGGAAGCTTTTGGTAACAAAAAGGAGCTTTTAGAAAAAATAAAAACTTACGAGTTCGCCGGAAATAAAGAAGAAGATCTAGAAAAGATAAAATCTTTTATTGCTGAATGGAAAACTTACGGCCGCGTACCTTATAATAAACGCTTTATTGAAGGGAAATTTAATAAGTCGCTAGATCAACTATTTAAGAAATTGGATATTAATCGTACTAAAGCCGAAATGCTGAAATATGAAAACAAAATCCAATCGCTTAATGATGCTGATGATGAGAAGAAAATTAGAAATGAGCATTTCTTTTTAACTAAGAAAATTGAAGAAACTCAGGCTGAAATTCGCCAATTAGAGAATAATTTACAATTCTTCTCTAATGTAGATGATGACAATCCTTTGGTACAAGATGTTCATAAAAATATTAATGATCATAAAGCGCAACTTAAAGTTTGGAGAGAAAAACTTAAAAAAGTAAAATCGCTCTATTAAAGAATAAAGATAATTTTCAAACAAAAAGCCGGCAGTTGCCGGCTTTTTGTTTGTATTAATCAGGTTAATTTGACTTCAATATAAAATTGATTCAGATTGTAAACTAGATACTATAATTTTTTTGCTTCATTCCAGAACACATCCATTTCAGCTAAAGTCATATCTTTCAATTGCTTTTTATTTTCTTCAGCTTTACTTTCTAGATACTGAAAACGCTTAATGAATTTCTTATTGGTACGTTCTAAGGCATTTTCAGGATTTATATTGAGGAATCTGGCATAATTGATCATCGAGAACAATACATCTCCAAATTCGGCTTCCATTTTATCTTTATCGACATTGTTTACCTCATCCTGAAACTCTTCCAACTCTTCCTGTACTTTCGCAAATACCTGCGCTGGATTTTCCCAATCGAATCCGACACCTGAAACTTTATCCTGAATTCTAGTGGCTTTTACCAAAGCCGGCAAAGATCTGGGAACTCCTTCCAAAACACTTTTCTTTCCTTCCTTTAGCTTTAAATTTTCCCAGTTTTTCTTTACATCATCCTCATTCTCCACTTTTACATCTCCATAAATATGAGGATGTCTTGAAATGAGTTTCTCACAAATTCCATTCGCAACATCGGCAATATCAAAATCCTTAGTTTCGCTTCCAATTTTGGCGTAGAACACAAGATGTAAAAGAACATCACCTAATTCTTTTCGAACTTCTTCCAGATCGTTATCCAGTATTGCATCTCCCAATTCGTAAGTTTCTTCTATCGTAAGATGCCGTAAACTTTCCATGGTTTGCTTACGATCCCAAGGACATTTTTCCCTTAGATCGTCCATGATGGTTAATAATCTATCAAATGCTTTTAGTTGTTCTTCTCTGGAATTCATTGTAACTTTTTAAATCTAAAGTACAATTTTAAGAAGATTTAAATAGATACGAACTAATTACTGTCTTTTTAATTTATAGATACAGCCTTCTGTACACCTTGGTGATTTATAAGTTGGATAGTAAATGATGTAATCTGTATTTATGTTATCCATAGCCCGATATGCCACATTCTCTTGAGATATATCTTCATTTATTGCACAATCAAAGCTCAAAACTAGCATCTTTATATCGCTATCATCAGGATGATAAACGAGACTGTAATTACCAGTATTGCAGTCGGCAAAACCACCTTCAAAAGTGCCATCCTCTAAAAATTCTATAGTGTATCCATCACTAACTGACGTCCAAGATGCTTCACCTCCTGAACTAACTTTTTCTTCTATAAGCTTCCATTTCCCAACAATATGGCTTTGATCGATTGCTGAAACTGGTAGTCCTTCCAATTTTTCTTCCTCATCACTACTGCAAGAAGAAAGACTTAAAAAAATAATTAATAGTCCAAGTAAATAAGTTTTCATAAAAAAAGAGTTTCTATGTAGATCCTAAATAAGCTAAAAGGTTGCGTAAAATATAGTGCAAATATTGAGGTTATGTATGATTAAGCACACTACTTTGATAAATCGTCGCGCAATAGATACTATAGCAACCAAATAGTTGCGCTATATAGACAAATATTTGCTATGATAAAATTATTCAATTGAAGAGAAAGCTAGCTATCCGTTTTGCTATGGAAAGATGATTTCAGTCGGTAATTTAATGTAGATTTATTTAGCGTAAAGATTAAATTTGGGATAAGCAGAAACTGAATAATTACTAGAATTGCAAATTTCTTCATATTCTTCTTCGGCTATCAGATCAAAATCCTGAAAATAACTGGAGAAAAGCTCAAGCTCAGCATAAGAATTCAAAATAATTACTAGGCTCTCATATTTTGGTAACGGAAAAGAGAATTCGAGTTTGGCCTCTACTCTATCGTGAGTTTCAAGAAATTGTTCGATTCTTTTTATTTTATTCGTAGTTACCATAGCGGAGTTAAGTAAACTAAAATGCGGTGCAAAAATAAAAATTTTAACCGAACGATATACTAATTTGAGTATATAATAAAAAAACCCTACTCAATTGAGTAGGGTTTTCACAAATAAGGGTGGAAGACCGGTTTCGAACCGGCGACCTCTGGAACCACAATCCAGCGCTCTAACCAGCTGAGCTACAACCACCATTTCAAATTGCGGTTGCAAATATAGGTTATTTTATCAGTACTGCAAAGAAAAAAATTGATTAAATAAGATCAAATATTGAATCGACTGCTACATAGCGTTCTACAGTAAAACCTTCAGCATATTCAGTATTAATTATTCTCCCTAAATCGCGTGCCCTATAGTTTACACTATCTAGAAAGTTGTTACTAGAGATTGGGGTATTAGGCTCTTCACTATTTGGATCATAGAATTGGGTAGCATAAGCTTTTACCGCATCCATTTTCTTATCCATATAACCTGTAACATCTACAAACACATCTGGATCGATTGGTTTCCACTGTATATAATGGAAAACCTGTTTTGGTCGCCAGGCTTCCTGTTTATTGCCATCGCTGGTAGTTTCGATCTTCATCAAACCACTTAAGAAACAGGCATCACTTACTAATTTTGATCCTCTACCGTGATCAATATGTCTATCATCTATGGCATTACAAAATACTATCTCTGGTTTGTACTTTCTTAGGATTTCTATAATCGCTAATTGATGCGCTTTATCATTGATAAAAAATCCATCAGCAAAACTTAGATTTTCGCGTACATGAACGCCTAAGATTTCAGCAGCTTTGGCAGCCTCTTGATCTCTAGTTTCTGCAGTACCGCGAGTACCAAGTTCTCCTCTCGTTAAATCTAAAATACCAACTTTTTTGCCACGATCTATTTCTTTAGCCAAAGTAGCAGCACAACTTAATTCTACATCATCTGGGTGAGCTCCTATGGCAAGAATATCTAATTTCATAAATTTCTATTTGTGTTTAATCTAGGCTAATGCCTGTTCAATATCTTCAATTAATTCTTCAGCTTCTTCAATACCTACTGAAAAACGAAGCAAACCATCCTTAATCCCCTGCTCTGCCCTTTCTTCTGGACTAAGTAAACCATGCGAAGTTTTAGCAGGTGAAAGAATGGTACTTTCAACCCGGCTAAACTCATGGATGATTTAATAAGCTTCAGGTTTTTCTGGAATTGGTCGGGATTAATTCCTTCAACTAACTCAAAAGACAACATTCCGCCAAAACCGCTCATTTGTTTTTTTGCTACTTCGTGATCGGGATGAGAAACCAAACCAGGATAATATACTTTCGTTACCTTTTTATGATTGTATAGATATTCGGCTAAAATCATTGCGTTGTTGTTCTGCGCCTTTACTCGAAGTCCCATAGTTTTAAGACTTCGCTCTAAAAGCCATACCGTATAATCGCTTAAGTTTCCTCCTAGATTTTTAGCCATTTGAAAGATTGTATCAATATGAACTTCCGAAGAAATTACCGTACCGGCAAGAATATCACTATGACCTCCCATATATTTTGTGGCCGAGTGAATTACCACATCGATCCCCATATCAAGAGGATTTTGATTTACAGGTGAGGCAAATGTATTATCGATCATGCTCACTAATCCTTTACTTTCCGCTAATTTTGCTATAGCTTCAACATCAGTAATAGTTAGTAATGGATTCGAAGGTGTTTCTATATAAATAACTTTTGTATTCTCTTTAATTTCAGCTTCAAAAGAGGACAATTTTACATCCTTGGTAAAACTATATTCTATACCGAATTTATCGAATTCCTCCGTAATTAAATTACTAGTGCCGCCATACAAGGTGTTCTGAAAAACGACATGATCACCCTGATGTAAAAATGCTAAAAGTGCGGTGCTCACTGCTGCCATTCCGCTACCAAATATAAGTGATGCTTCCCCGTGTTCTAAGGCTGCCATTTTCTTTGCCAAAGCTACCTGATTAGGCGTATTAAAATATCTTGGGTATCTTTTGACGGGAACATCTTCGAAAGCGTAAGATGTAGACATATAAAGCGGACTTACCGCGCCTTTAAATTCTGTATCCTCGAGTTCTCCGGCATGCGTACAGATAGTATTTATGCCTTTATATTTTTGATCCATGAGTTTTAAATTTTGGGATCTAATTTAAGAAGATAGGCTTGCAAATACTACAGTTTAGTTCGGTTTCTTACGCTACACTTTAACATCTCTTTAAAACGAAAACGTAATAAAAAAATTTAGGCTGATAAATTTACCGTTTTGTTGTGAAATTGATTTAGCGCTTTACCACTGGTTTAACAGCACAGTGATGATAATTGCAATACCTTAGAGCTAGAAAATAGTAGTTATGGGAAAAAATGTTTCAGACCTATTGGTCAATATGCTTGTTGAAGCAGGAGTTAAACGTGTTTATGCAGTTACAGGAGATAGCTTAAACCCTGTAAACGATGCCGTTCGTAGAGACGGTAGATTGCAATGGATTCATGTACGCCATGAAGAAGCAGGAGCTTATGCGGCATCTATGGATGCGGAATTAGACGGAATTGGATGTTGCATGGGAAGTAGTGGCCCCGGCCATGTACACTTAGTTAATGGTCTTTACGATGCTAACCGAGCTGGTAACCCGGTAATCGCAATCGCTTCTACAGTTCCTACTAATAAGTTGGGAACCGAAAATTTTCAGGAAACTAATGTGACAAAATTGTTTGACGATTGTAGCAAATATTGTTTTATGGCAAACACGCCAGAACAAGCTGCACATGGTTTTCAAAGCGCTATACAATCTGCGATTCATCAAAAAGGAGTTGGTGTCGTAGGATTACCAGGAGATATCGCATCTGCAGATGCTGCACATATCACAACTTCTGAGCAAAACTACTTTACAAATTCAAAATTATTACCTGGTAGCGAAGAGTTAAAAACACTCGCAAAGGTGATCAACGAGAATAAAAAAGTGATGGTTTATTGCGGGTATGGCTGCAAAGACGCCCAAGATGAAGTGATGCAGCTGGCAAAAAAACTTAATGCTCCAATGGGGTTGAGCTTTAGAGGAAAAATCTTCTTCGATAAAGAGAACAATCCATATGTAGTAGGATTAAACGGACTTCTAGGTACAAAATCTGGATTTAAGTCTATGCACGAAGCCGATGCATTATTGTTATTAGGAACAGATTTTCCTTACACAGACTTTCTTCCCGAAAAAAATACCATCATACAAATTGATGAAAAACCAGAGCGTATAGGAAGAAGAGCGAAAGTAAACTTTGGTTATCACGGTAAAATTAAAGATACTTTAGAAGCATTGCTTCCGCTGTTAAAGGCTAAAAAAGATACTTCTTTTCTTGATGAGATGAGAAAAGTACACTTAGATATCGAAAATAAATATCATAGCTATGTAAAAGAAAAAGGAGAAGATGAAAAAATCCATCCTGAATATGTAGCTTCAGTTATAGATGAAATTGCTACAGACGATGCTATTTTCACAGTTGATACGGGAATGAGTGCCGTTTGGGCTGCGAGATATTTAAAAGGAAGAAAAAATAGATATTTAACCGGTTCTTTTAATCATGGCTCTATGGCCAATGCTATGCCTATGGCTATTGGTGCTGGATTAGGACATCCAGATCGTCAGGTTATCGCTTTTTGCGGTGATGGTGGTATTTCTATGCTATTGGGTGATTTAATGACGATAAGCCAATATAAAATTCCGGCTAAAATTATCATTTTTAATAATTCTTCGCTGGGAATGGTAAAATTAGAAATGCAAGTAGAAGGTTATCCAGAATGGCAAACCGATATGGCAAATCCAGATTTTGCCATGATTGCGAAAGCTATGAATATTGAAAGTTGGGTAGTTAAAAATCCTTCTGATGTAAGACAAGCTCTTGCTGAAGCTTTTGCTTACGACGGCCCTGCGGTAGTAAATATTTTTACCGATCCCGATGCCTTGGCAATGCCTCCTGAAATTAAGTTTGAACAAATGAAAGGCTTCGCTAAAACTATGGGGAAAATGATGCTAAACGGAAAATCTGCAGATGTAATTGATACGGCTAAATCTGATGCTAAGTATTTAAAAGAACTGTTATAACGTGAAAAATTGATCTAGGTTAATAGTTCTGGTTAAATATGAGTTAAAGACAAAGCCACTAAATTACAACAGTTTAAATTCAATTAGTTTTGCAAAAAATAGTTAAATGAATACTACAGAAATAAAAGCATTTGGTGCTAAATCTGAAACAGCATCTTTAGAAGAATTAAATATCGAAAGAAGAGAAACCTTAGCCGATGATGTAGAAATTGATATTCTATATTGCGGAGTTTGTCATAGCGATATACATACCGTACGAAATGATTGGGGAGGTTCTAAATATCCCGTAGTGCCAGGCCACGAAATTGTTGGTAGAGTAATTAGTGTTGGGGATAAGGTTTCTAAATTCAAAGAAGGTCAGCTTGTTGGTGTTGGCTGTATGGTTGATTCTTGCCAGCATTGTGATTCTTGTAAAGATGGCCTAGAGCAATACTGTGAGAATGGTATGATAGGAACTTATAACGGAAAAGATAAACATCTTGGCGGTCACACTTACGGTGGATATTCAGAAAAAATTATTGTAGATCAAAAATTTGTTTTGGATGTTCCAGAAAGTTTAGATGCTAAAGCAGTGGCGCCATTACTTTGCGCAGGGATAACTACATGGTCACCTTTAAGAAACTGGAATGTAAAAAAAGGCGATAAAGTAGGTGTAATAGGTTTAGGAGGATTAGGTCACATGGGGATCAAATTCGCTCACGCTCTTGGTGCTAAAGTAGTGATGATTACAACCTCTCCTGGCAAAAGTGATGATGCCAAAAGATTAGGAGCAGATGAAGTTCTTATTTCTAAAGACGCGGAACAAATGGCTGAGCACAAAGCTAGTTTCGATTTTCTTTTAAATACAGTTCCTGTAAAGCATGATATCAATCCATATATTGGTTTGCTTAAAAGAGATGCTACCATGGTTCTAGTTGGTGCAATCGAACCATTAGAATTTCACGGTGGTGGTGTAATCGCTGGAAGAAAAAGTATTGCAGGATCATTGATCGGAGGAATTAAAGAAACTCAGGAAATGTTAGATTTCTGTGGAGAACACGACATTGTTTCTGATATAGAAATGATCGATATGCAGAATATCAATAAAGCTTATGAGCGCGTAACTAGCAACGACGTAAAATATCGTTTTGTGATCGACATGCAGTCTCTTAAAAATTAATT
This sequence comes from Zunongwangia endophytica, assembly GCF_030409505.1. Taxonomy (NCBI): domain Bacteria; kingdom Pseudomonadati; phylum Bacteroidota; class Flavobacteriia; order Flavobacteriales; family Flavobacteriaceae; genus Zunongwangia; species Zunongwangia endophytica. The sequence continues at coordinate 1,705,475 of NZ_JAUFPZ010000002.1, forward strand.
AGAATTTAAATAGCTATTCTCGATTCACGAGAAAATATAACAAATTTTTATCAAAGCTGCCTTTAAGTTATAATCTACGGATTTGTAATTTAAAGGCAGTTTTAATTTTAAGCAATTATCATAATCATGAGCATATTTTCATCGCTATTAGGCAACGCGGGAGCTATTAGTAAAGAAAACCTGGAAGAAAAATATCATAAGCTATTAATTCCTTCAGAAAACATAGAAGCTGGATTTAAATTAATAAGAGATACTTTTATTTTCACGAACAAGCGATTAATTCTTGTAGATATCCAAGGTTTAACTGGTAAGAAAACAGAATATTTCTCGGTGATTTATAAAAGTATTAGTCGGTTTAGCGTAGAAACTGCCGGAAGTTTTGATTTGGATGCTGAGCTAAAAATTTGGATTTCAGGAGAGCAAAATCCATCGATCAGTAAACGGTTTAATACCAGTGTAGATATTTATGAAGTACAAAAGATATTGGCCTCTTTTGTATTGTAATTTTATTCCGAAGTAATTTATCTAAAATGAATTTGTTTGAAAATTTGTTTGAGAATATTTCAATAACAGCAAAAAGTCTTTGAAGTGTGCTTCCAAAGACTTTTTGTTTTTAACTACTTTGATTTCAGTATAAACTATTAACCGTTATTCGTGAATCCTGGATAACACGTCATCCCGCCATCAACAAAAATTGTTGTTCCGTTAATGTATTCAGATTCATCTGAAGCAAGCCACGATGCTACACTACCAATATCTTCCGGTTCTCCAATCTCATCGTATGGGATTACCTTTTTCATTTGCTTACGACCTTCTTCCGTACTCCAAACGTCTTTATTAATTTCAGTTTTAATAGCTCCCGGTGCAATACTGTTACATCGTATTTTTTTGGAAGCGTAACCCTGACAAATACTTTTCATCAACATTTCTATTCCTCCTTTAGATGCTGCATAATTAGCATGTCCCGCCCACGGAATAATTTCGTGTACAGAACTCATATTAATTATTTTCCCTAAAGATTTAGAAACTTTTGGGCGCATGCCACGTTCCAGAAATTCGATAATTGCTTCCCTACAGCAAAGAAACTGTCCTGTAAGATTTAAAGCGATTACCTGGTTCCATTGGTCTAGCGTCATTTTATGTAATTCGGCATCTTGCTGCATCCCCGCGTTAGGCACGCAAATATCTATGGTTCCGAATTTCTCTATTCCATTTTTAAAAAGTTGCTTAACTTCTTTTTCTTTACTTACATCTGCCTTTACAACTATTGTTTCCCCGCCAGCCTTTTCTTTACTAATCTCATTAGCGACATCTTCAGCTTCTTCTTTACTGGAGTGATAATTTATAACCACATTCGCGCCTTCTTTTCCCATAGCTAAAGCAACGGCTTTACCTATTCCAGAACTTGATCCTGTGATTAAAGCGGTTTGACCTTCTAATCTTTTATTGGGTGTATGCATAACTTTTTTATCTAAAGTTAGCCGAATTAAAAACCAAAATATGTTATTCTGACGTTAATTTCTTATAGACGCCATTGCTCCAACCAAATCCGTCTTGTGTAGGATACTCTCCGCCTCCACTTTCTTTAGATAGATCTTCCACGTTATATTTCTCGGTCATCTTATACGTATTCTCGTAAACTTTCTCATTCAATTTCAACCATCGATCTTTAATGGTATCTGCCATATCTAATATTTGATAATTCTGAAGCGCTTTATAAGAAATCCATTGCAACGGTGCCCATCCGTTTGGTGCATCCCATTGTTGACCACTGTGGTTTGGTGTACTTACCACACCACCGGCTTTTAATAATTCAGATTGTAAAGTTTTGGCTGCTTTCTGCGCTTTTTGTTCCGTAGCGATTTCAAAAAATAAAGGATATATTCCAGCTACAGATGTTACCGGTGTTTGTTGTTGAATTACAAAATCATAATCTTTGTAAAAGCCGCCTGAATCATCCCAAAAATACTTATCGATAGCTTTTGCTCTATTTTCAGCTAATTCTTTAAATTCCTTAGATTGATCTGGCTGGCCGCTAATAAGATAAGCTTTGGCTAAGGTTTTCTCTAAGTGATACAAAAGGCTATTTAAGTCTACTGGTAAAATATCGGTTGTATGAATTTCTTTCAGATGAAATTTGCCATTTTCATCAGGTTTTATCCATCGGCTAGAAAAATCCCAACCCGATTCTGCTGCAGCTCTCAAATCTCTATAAACTTCTTCTTCAGTTAAATTATCATTTGCGTTTACAGCAGCTTTAGCCGTTTTTACATCTTCTCTATAACTTTCTGGTCTTGGTGTGTTTTTATTATCATAATAGCGATTAAGAATGCTTCCATCATCCATTCTAACAACTCTTTTATAAGCCGAATCAACTTCAGAAAGATGTTGTTTTCCTTTCATCCAAAATTGGTATTCTGTTTCTAATTCAGACAAATAAGTCGTGTAAATAGAATCTCCTTTTTCTTCAGCAAGCAAATCGATCATCAATGAAAAAAAAGGAGTTTGAGATCGACTAAGATAGTAGGTGCGATTTCCGTTAGGGATAAAGCCATATTCGTTAATTAGATAAGAAAAATTATCGATCATATTTTGGATAATTTCGGTTTTTCCATCTACCTGCAAACCAAGCATCGTAAAATAACTATCCCAATAATATATTTCTCTAAAACGACCACCAGGCACAATGTATGGATGTGGTAAAGGAATTAGCGTACCCGTAACTTTGCGATCTGCAGGCCGTTTTAAAACCGACCATAACTTTGTTATATGCGCATCGATAGCTGAAGAATCTGTTTTATATTCTTGACGCTCTTCGTATCCAGGAATGTCAAAATTTTGTTTTAAAAATTGAAGAATATAAGTCTTCGAAGAATCTTTGATATTGCTGTAATCAGATTTAATAGAATCCAAAGAGCGCCTGGGTACTGCATCTACGAAGGTTTTACTATCTGAAAATAAGTCCTCATTTTGCTGAATATCATAAAAGAGATCACCGTAAAGCTGCTCGGGTGGAAGAATGCTAATTTCTTCTTTTGAAGGATTCTTGCGCCTATTTTCATCTTCACAGGAAATGGATAAAAAAGCTATTATAAAAAATAAAACACTATATTTTTGAAGTTGGCTCATATTCATAAATTCGGTTAGAACTTTTATAAATATAGCTAAGATCTCTAAATTTCGAGAATTTACTGGCGTTTATCTGAGTGCCGCCTGCGCTTTATACGATGCGTTCCGTTGTAGAAATGCTGGATGCTATCGCCTTCTTGAATTTGAACCTCATCAATATTCTCTGTATCTAATTTTCGTGTTTCTCCAGATGTCCCGCTACAGGAAATTAGAAAAACAAACGTAAGAACAGCTAAAATTTTAGAGATTTTCATTGAATGATTTAATAAATAAACAACTTATACAATATTACTATGTAGCAACGCATGAAGAAATACCCATACTAGGGGATATTCAAAAAGTGAATTTCAGAGTAAGATTTTGTAAGAGAATTTTTAGGAAAAACTGAATCAGACTAATTCAATTTTTAATACAGATAACGATCTAGGGAAATATTCTGCTGCGTGCTCTTCAAAAGCATTTTCATACGCACATTTAAATTTGGAAACTTTTTTAAAGTAACACCATTAAAATTCTGAAGAGCGAAGCAGAAATTTATTGACTAAAACAAATTACTTAAAAAGGCTAATCGCCTTTTTCATCACATCTAATATACTGATTAACAATTACATTCAAGACTACCCAATTGTAGGTATTTTGCAGTCATATATTACAGCTTTAATGTTTTATGAGGATTGTAGGATATAGTTATGATCTGCTATATTAAAATGATATTTTTGTCGAAAAAAAGTATGGAAATTATCAGCTTTAACCCCAAGTATAGCAGAGATTTTAAAAGGCTTAATATAGAATGGTTAGAGAAATATTTTTATGTGGAACAACATGATGAAGAAGTTCTAGGTAAACCTGAAAAATATATTATTGAGCCTGGTGGAGAGATTTTCTTCGTCAAGCAAAACGAGGAAATTATAGGATGTGTAGCTTTAATGAAGATTGAAGAAAACATATTCGAATTAACGAAAATGGCTATTGCTCCAAAACATCACGGAAAACAGCTTGGCCAAAAGCTTATGAAATTTACTATTGAATATGCGAAAGATCAAAACTGGGAAACACTAATTATTTACAGCAGTAGGAAATTAGAAAACGCTGTTCATATTTATAGAAAGTTTGGTTTTTCTGAAATTCCTATAGAAGAAAATAATCCATACGCTCGCGGAGACATAAAGATGAAACTTCAGTTATCATAAATCTTTGTAAAACAGCCTGTATTTGGTCTTGTCTTGCGTAATTTTATGCTAAATAAAAACTTTCAGAATGAAAAAATTACTTTTTACCACTGCAACTGTTCTGGCATTATTTGCCTGCAAAAATGATAAAAAAACTGATGCTGAACCTGGCACAATGATTCCGGCTGAAGATGGAGTAGTAAATATGAACGAAGATGAAGCAGATGCGAAGGATAAAGAATCTATACACATAGAACCAATTTCTCACGCTACAGCCGTAATCAATTGGGATAAGGCTGTATTTTATACCGATCCTGTAGGAGGAGCTGAAGTTTTTAAAAATGTCGATAAACCAGATTTCATTTTGGTGACCGATATCCATGGCGATCACATGAATGCGGCTACTTTAGAAGGATTAGAATTAGGCGATAAAAAGATCATCGTTCCGCAAGCGGTAAAAGATGAATTACCAACTTCTTTACAAAAAAATCTGATGGTAATGAATAACGGAGATTCAATGGAAATCGATGGTTTTAAAATCGAAGCGATTCCTATGTACAACTTGCCAGAAGCTGATGATGCTATGCATGTGAAAGGTCGTGGTAACGGTTATGTTTTAGAAAAAGATGGCAAACGTCTATACATATCTGGAGATACTGAAGATATCCCGGAAATGAGAGAACTTAAAAATATAGATGCTGCATTAGTTTGCATGAATCTTCCTTATACCATGCCGGTAGATCAAGCTGCGGAAGGTGTTTTAGCCTTCGCACCAAAAAAGGTATATCCTTACCACTATCGTGGAAAAGATGGATTGGCAGATGTAGAAAAATTTAAGTCTCTAGTTGAGGAAGAAAATAAAGATATTGAGGTTATTTTATTGGATTGGTATCCTGAAATGTAAACCGATTATAATTCAAAAATTAAAGGCTGTGAGTTGATGTGCTCACAGCCTTTTTAATTTTCTACGTTTATTGATTGATATTTAGTAACTACGGGAATTAAGATTTAGCTTTAAGGGTAACTGGTAATTTAAATTCTTCTACATCTGGATCTACAGCACAATTAATCTTTTTGTAATTCAATTTTTGTTTAATAAAGCGCTCTACTTCCTTGTTATCTGCTTCAACAGATAGTACTACAATTTCATTGTCTTTGTTGATAGCCAAAAGTACATTTGCTCTAACATCTTTCTTTAGATCCAACTCATGATTCTTCAGTAAAGAAGAAATTTCAAAGCTCATCATTCTGGGATCTGGCTCAAAAGCCGTGTCTAAATTGTTTGCACTTGTAGTAAACTTGCTACAAATTGCGATTGCTAATACTAGCAAAATGGATTGTAATCTTTTCATGATTAAAATATTTAAAAGGTTAATACACTATAAAGACGACAGTTAGCAATCCATTGTTACACAATTCGCTGATTTTTAAGTTCTTTTTAACTTTTTAGAAAACCGAGAAATTTATATAAATAAAAAGGCTCGCAAATGCGAGCCTTTTTATTTATATATAAGATAGCTAATATTTATGAAAGTACTTGTTGTACTTTATCAGCTGCTTCTTGGAATTGTACAGCACTAGATACTGCCAATCCACTTTCGTCGATAAGCTTTTTAGCGATATCTGCATTAGTTCCTTGTAATCTAACGATAATAGGAACATTGATGGCATCTCCCATATTTTTGTAAGCATCTACAATACCTTGTGCCACACGGTCACAACGTACGATACCTCCAAAAATATTAACTAAAATAGCTTCAACTTTATCATCCTTAAGGATAAGTCTAAATGCTTCTTCTACACGCTTAGCATCTGCAGTACCTCCAACATCTAGAAAGTTTGCAGGTTCACCACCAGCTTGCTTAATAAGATCCATCGTTGCCATTGCAAGACCAGCACCGTTTACCATACATCCTACGTTACCGTCTAGATCTACGTAATTAAGACCAACTTCTTTTGCTTCAACCTCTGTTGGGTTTTCTTCACGCTTATCACGCATTTCCATATAGTCTTTGTGACGGAAAAGTGCGTTATCATCTAAAGTAACTTTAGCATCTACAGCTAAAATTTTATCATCACTTGTTTTTAAAACAGGATTGATTTCGAATAAAGAAGAATCAGATTTGTCGAAAGCAGTATAAAGAGACATCACAAATTTTGTCATTTCTTTAAAACCAGTTCCGCTAAGACCCAGGTTAAAAGCAATTCTTCTAGCCTGAAATGGCATTAATCCTGTAGCAGGATCGATTTCTTCAGTAAAAATTAAATGCGGAGTTTCTTCAGCAACAGTTTCGATATCTACACCACCTTCAGTAGAATACATAATCATATTACGACCTGTAGCACGGTTAAGTAGTACAGACATGTAATATTCTTCTGGTTCGTTATCTCCTGGATAGTAAACATCCTCTGCGATATATACCTGGTGAACTTTTTTACCTTCAGCAGAAGTTTGAGGCGTTACAAGATTCATCCCAATGATTTCTCCCGCAATTTGCTCTACTTCTTTAAGATTCTTAGCCAATTTAACACCGCCACCTTTACCACGGCCACCTGCATGAACCTGTGCTTTAATCACATGCCATCCAGTTCCGGTTTGTTCAGTTAGTTCTTTTGCGGCTTTTACAGCTTCTTCTGGGTTGTGAGCTACAATACCTCTTTGGGTACGTACGCCGAAGCTGCTTAATATTTCTTTTCCTTGATATTCGTGTATGTTCATAATCAGGTATTTCTTCAGTTTTAATTATGCTAAACAAAAGTAACAAATGTAAAAGTATTAGACCAATAAATTTCCCTTAAACATTTCGCATATATCTGCTAATTATCCTTAAATACAAAGCGTTTTCAACATATTACAGCTCAGACTATAAGGTTATCGTAAATAATACCAGTGTTTTTCAATATTCTGAGTAATCTCAACTATTTTTGCCCTTTTAATGAAATCCCGAAATCATCCCTAAAAAAGATGGAAAAACATAAGGGAAGCTAAAACTAATCATTTGAGTTTAAATCGAACTCAAATCATATAAAATGGCTTATGAATAAAGCGCTAATCGCATTAGCAATTGGAGGATTTGGTATTGGTATGACCGAATTTGTTATTATGGGAATTCTACCCGATGTAGCTACGGCATTGGATATTACCATACCACAGGCTGGACATTTTATTTCGGCTTATGCCCTGGGCGTTGTGGTAGGCGCTCCGCTATTAACCGGTATTGGCGGTAAATGGCCTGCTCATAAAACATTGCTCTTTTTGATGCTATGGTTTACCGTTTTTAACACGTTATCTGCTTTCGCTAATACTTATACGCTTTTGTTAATTTCAAGATTCCTATCTGGTTTACCACATGGCGCTTTCTTTGGGATTGGCGCGGTGGTTGCAAGCAAGCTTGCCAAGCCCGGTAAAGAAGCCAGAGCAATAGCTACGATGTTTACCGGCCTTACTTTAGCCAACGTTATAGGTGTACCATTAGGAACTTATTTTGGACATAACTTTAACTGGAATATTGCTTTCTTTCTAGTTGGAATCGTTGGGATTTGTGCTATTTTGAGTATAAAATTCTGGATGCCAGAATTGCCTAAAAGTTCTCCCGACGGGATAGTAAAAGACTTTAAAGTGCTTAAGAAACTGGAACTTTGGATGGTTATTTTACTAACGACCATTGGTACGGGAGGATTTTTTGCCTGGTATAGTTATATCGCACCTTTAATCACAGATGTTGCCGGCCACCCAGAAAGTATAGTGAGCTATGCCATGATATTAGCAGGTTTGGGAATGGTCACTGGAAACTTTATTGGTGCTAAATTAGCCGAAAGCTTCTCCCCTATTTATGCCGTATTAATTGCGCTGATATTAATGGTAATCGCGCTGGTATCTAATACCTACTTCGCTTATGATAAAGTTGGAGTATTGGTGATGACTTTTTTAATAGGAACTATTGCGTTTTGCCTTTCCACACCTGTACAGATGGCAGTGATCAATTCGGCTAAAGGATCTGAGATGTTGGGTTCTTCCCTAAATCAAAGTGCCTTTAATATGGGTAATGCTTCTGGCGCTTATCTTGCAGGATTGCCAATAGCTGCAGGATACGCATATACCTCGGCAGATTTTGTGGGAGCAGGTATGGCTAGTGCAGGGATTGTGTTAACTTTTGTCGTAATTTATCTTCGGAAGAAAAATAAAACGCAAACACCGAGTCCAGCTGAAGCTTAATTTTACAGAAATAACAGATTGTTCAAATTCGTTATTTTTTTGATATTCTTTTGGGAGGATATCTAATAGGCTAGTATTTTGGTCCAATAAAATTTAGATAACAATAATGACAAATCAAGATCTTCTTGCAATTGCAAATGAATATGGAAGCCCGGTTTATGTTTACGATGCTGAAAAGATTGAAGCACAATATAAACGCCTAACCAGCGCATTTAGCAGTGTTAAAAACCTTCGAATTCATTATGCTGTAAAAGCGCTTTCTAATATTTCAATTCTGAAGTTTTTAAGTAAATTAGGAAGCGGGTTAGATACGGTGAGCATTCAGGAAGTTCGTCTTGGACTGAAGGCTGGCGTAGATCCTTCAAAAATTATCTATACGCCAAATGGGGTTTCGCTAGAAGAAATTGAAGAAGTTGCAAAACTTGGCGTGCAGATCAATATTGATAATCTATCGATTTTAGAACAATTTGGTACCCGCCATCCTAAAACTCCGGTTTGTATTAGGATCAACCCTCATGTAATGGCAGGAGGAAATTCCAAAATTTCAGTAGGACATATCGATTCTAAATTTGGTATTTCAATTCATCAAATGCCTTTATTAAAGAGAATTGTTGAAAATACTGGAATGACTATAAACGGAATTCACATGCATACGGGTAGTGATATTCTAGATATTCAGGTATTTATTCAGGCTTCAGAAATTTTATTTGATGCCGCCAGAAATTTCGATAATCTTGAATTTATTGATTTTGGCAGTGGTTTTAAAGTACCTTATAAGCCTGGCGATATAGAAACTGATATTGAAGAATTAGGAGCAGAATTATCGAAAAGATTTAAGTCTTTTTGTAAGGAATACGGCAAAGATCTAACACTAGCTTTTGAGCCAGGAAAATACCTTGTAAGCGAATCTGGAAAGTTTTTAGCAAAAGTAAATGTGATAAAACAAACCACCTCTACAGTTTTTGCGGGCATCGATACTGGTTTTAATCATTTGATAAGGCCAATGTTTTACGGCTCGCATCACGAAATTTCCAATATCTCTAATCCTGATGGCAAACAAAGATTTTATTCGGTGGTAGGATATATTTGCGAAACCGACACTTTCGCTTCTAACCGAAGAATTTCTGAAATTACCGAAGGTGATTTATTGGCTTTTAGCAATTCTGGAGCCTATTGTTACTCGATGTCTAGTAATTTTAATTCGAGATTCCGTCCTGCTGAAGTTCTATGGTATAACGGAGAAGCGCATCTTATACGAGAAAGAGAAACTTTTGAAGATCTTTTAAAACATCAAATTGAACTTGACTTTTCCAAAAAAGTCGAAGCCTAATAAATTTCCGTAGATTATTTTCATAGTAAAAGGAGTGAAATTTATCCAATATCAGGTTCAACTGAGGATAATTTCCACTCCTTTTTTCATTAAATAAAGAAATTTTCAAAATCAATATTTAAAAAATTCACATCGACTTAACAGCTCATAAATTACTATAAACACTGAATTTCGGTCGGAAATTAGACTAACTAACTATAATTAAGACGATTGAGTAATTAACAATGACATTGAATTAAATTAACATAAACTTAATTTTAAAGTTTTTTTTTATTATATTCGTAAGACCAAACATTTTAACACCCTATTATGAATTTTATAGATCAAGAACTTCAATTCTTTATACTGCAATCCTTAGGATTGTTAGCTATAATGTTTCCTGCATTTTGCATTCTTAGCATTGTAAGAAATTCTCGTGCATTTAAGAAGAAAGGAAAATTAATGTGGACTTTAGTTGTAATTCTGCTTCCTATTATTGGATCATTTCTTTATTTATCTATAGGAAGAGATCAGGTTTTAAATACTGAGGTTCGATCTGACATTCGATAACATACTATAACGTTTGAAATAGGAAAAGCTCCCATAATATATGAGAGCTTTTCTTATTTATAAATTTACTTATATACTGTATTTTCTTGTTCTGCCACTCTAATAAATGTAGTCCTTTTGGTAAGCTCTTTTAATCGGCTTGCACCAACATAGGTACAAGTACTTCTAAGCCCGCCCAGAATATCCTGTAGGGTATTTTCAACTGCTCCCCGATAAGGTACTTCTACAGTTTTCCCTTCACTTGCTCTATATTCAGCGACACCGCCAGCATGTTTATCCATAGCAGTGTTAGAACTCATCCCATAAAAACGCTTAAATTTATTACCATCTAATTCGATAATATCTCCGCCACTTTCATCGTGCCCGGCTAACATTCCGCCCAACATCACAAAATCTGCACCTGCTCCAAACGCTTTCGCGATATCACCGGGAATTGCGCAACCACCGTCGCTAATTATTTGCCCTCCCAATCCATGGGCTGCATCGGCACATTCGATAATCGCAGATAATTGTGGGTAACCCACACCCGTCTTTACTCTTGTGGTACAAACCGAACCCGGCCCAATTCCAACTTTTACAATATCAGCACCAGCTATAAGAAGCTCTTCGACCATTTCACCAGTAACCACATTTCCGGCAATTATTACTTTTTCAGGAAAATTCTCTCTGGTTTTTTCCAAAAATTCTACAAAATGTTCAGAATAACCATTTGCAACATCAATGCAGATAAATTTTAAATCTTTAGAAAGCGATAAAATTTCTTTTAGTTTCTTAGAATCTTCTTCCCCCGTTCCTGTACTTACTGCTATATAATTTTTAAGTTCTGGTGATGTTTCTTCAAGAAAAGTTTTCCATTCTTCAATTGTATAATGCTTATGGATTGCCGTAAACAATTTTTTCTCAGCTAACTTTTTTGCCATATCAAAAGTTCCCACGGTATCCATATTCGCAGCCATGATTGGTATCCCCGTCCAGGTCATTTTTGCATGTAGAAAAGTATAGGTTCTCTCTAAGCTTACCTGTGATCTACTTTTTAAGGTAGAACGTTTTGGGCGTATCATGACATCTTTAAATCCCAGTTTTAAATCCTGCTCAATTCTCATTCAACTTTCAATTTAGTTACCCTCAAAAATAAAAGTTAGTTTGATATAAAGTTCAGTATGATTAATTTAATTTCAGCAATAAGATCAAAGCAACTTTCCTACAGATGATTAGCGAACGGTTATAGCAAGGCATCATAGATCGAATTTTCCAAATATTTATCAAAATACACCCGCGTACTAAATTCATCTTATTTAAATAGTTACATGTGTTTTTGACTATGCCGCTTGCACATTAACCTATCAAGAATCAAAACGAAACATCCTATTTTTTTATTCTGAAATCTAAAAGCTTAAATTTATACCATAAAACTGATGACTCTTGAAGAAAATTGAAATAATAGAAAAGAAAGTGCTGTCGAATGAATGGGCTATATTAAACGAATATGTTTATAGCTTTGAACGTAAAGATGGCTCAAGGCAAATTCACAATCGTGAAGTTTATGATAAAGGAGACGGCTCTGCCATTATTCTTTATAATGAAGAAACCAATAAAATAATACTTACTCGCCAATTTAGAATACCCAGTTACGTAAACGGAAATAAAGACGGTTATTTAATTGAAGCTTGCGCCGGACTTTTGGATGGCCTCACTCCAGAGGAATGTGTAGTAAAAGAAACTGAAGAAGAAACCGGATATAGAATAGAAACTCCTAAAAGACTATTTCACTCCTACATGGTCGCCGGTGCTGTAACTGAAATAATTTATTTTTTCGTTGCTCCATATAATGAGTCTATGAAAGTAGGAAAAGGAGGCGGACTAGAATCGGAGGGTGAAGAAATAGAAATTTTAGAGGTGGATTTCAACGAAGCATACGATATGATTGCTACCGGCGAAATAGTCGATGCAAAAACTATCATCCTTTTACAGCACATGAAGATAAATAAGATTCTATAAAACATCATATAATTCTAAAAGCCTAAAGAAAAATTTAGAATAAAGCTTGTAGTATATATTAACATAATCTATTAGAATACAACCTAATAAAACATTTATTTTGCAGCATAATCCGAGAATCGCCATTATCAAGTTATGCTATTGACACTCGTTTGTCATGGCTTAACCAATTAAAGAGGTTCTATGCCACCAATGAAGAAACAGCGTATATTAGGAACATTTTGCCTAATATTTGCTTTGCTTATTTTCGAAATTGATAAAACAGATGATCTCGTGTTATTATCTGGAATTCTGCTAGGTCTTGGCGTAAGTCTATTCTTTATACCTCTTCTTAAAAAATCAGATTAAATTCTTATTTAGAAGTATGATTTCTTATTTTTCATAGTAGATTTAAAATCTCATTTCAAAACGAATTAAGTACGATGACCAACAGAGTTTATTGTGATGAAGAAGAATTTGTCAACGAAAACTTTCAAAACACAACCTTTAAAAAAGGCGAATATGAATATTGCATTTTTAAGAATTGTAATTTCAACGGTGTAAATTTAGCAACAGTTAGTTTCTTAGAATGTGAATTTTTAGACTGTGATTTTAGTAATGCTAACATTACGAACACTCAGTTTAATCAGGTGCAATTTGATGCCTGCAAAATGATGGGACTCAATTTTGATGCTTGCAATCCTTTTCTGCTATCATTTTCTTTTTCCCATTCAACTATAGACTTTTCGTCTTTTTACAATCTAAAACTTAAGAATACTAATTTTGAAAGTTGCTCCCTAAAAGAAGTAGATTTCACGAATGGCGATTTTTCATCTTCATATTTTACCGACTGCAATCTACAGGGTGCCATTTTTGAAAATAGCAATTTGGAGAAATGCGATTTTAGATCGGCTAAAAACTTCAATATTCATCCCACTCAAAATCAAATTGCAAAAGCAGTATTTGCTTCAGATAACTTAGTAGGGTTATTAAACAGTTTCAATATTAAAATCGAATAATATGATTCACGGCACACATAACGCGATCGAAGATCCACGAAATGCAGACATAAAAATTATGATCAATGATGAGTTGTTTGATCGTAATGACGCAAAAATCTCTGTGTTTGATAGTGGTTATTTGGTTGGTGATGGTATTTGGGAAGCCTTCAGGTTGTATAAAGGCCATCTAGCTTTTTCAGACATGCACTTAGAAAGGCTATGGAGTGCGGCTGCTAGTGTAGGTATGATCTTCCCTTTTTCTAAAGAAGAATTACTTGATAAAGTTTGGAAAGTCGTAGAAGCTAATAAAATGAATAATGATGTTCATGTGCGGGTGATGATTACTAGAGGAATAAAAAAAACACCTTCACAGGATCCAAGATTAACTATTAGTGGACCAAATGTGGTTATCATTGCTGAACATAAAAAGGCCAATAAAGAAAGTAAAGAAAAAGGAATCACACTTTTTACAAGTACTATTAGACGAGGAAGTCCCGATTATCTGGATCCTCGATTAAATTGCCATTCTAAATTACATGAAGTACAGGCTTTAGTGCAAGCAATAGAAGCTGGCGCCGATGAAGCGCTGATGTTAGACATTAATGGTTTTGTAAGCACCTGTAATGCTACTAACTTTTTTATAGTACGCAATAACGAAGTTTGGACATCTACAGGAGAATATTGTATGAATGGTATTACCCGACAAAACGTTATACGAGTTTGCGAAAAACATAATATTAGCTGTAAACAAAAGTATTTCTCTTTATTCGATGTTTATAGTGCAGATGAAGCTTTTGTTACCGGCACGTTTGGTGGCTTAACTCCTGTTACTAAAATTGATGGTAGAATTATCGGAGAAGGCAACTTTGGTGATTTCACTAAAAAACTAAGCAATTTCTACGAGCAATTAATCGAAGAAGAATGTTCTTAACTAAAGTAAAATGAGTGATCAAAAAATTAAAAGAATATGCCTGTGGTCCTGCCCTCGTAATATTTCTACTGCGACGATGTATTCTTTTGCTCAGCGCAAAGACACCAAAGTTTTTGATGAACCACTTTACGCCTATTATTTAAAGCAAACAAATTCAAACTATCACCCGGGTACTCAGGAAATCATAAATAGTATGGAATCTGATGGCAACAAGGTGGTAGATATGATGCTTAATAATAATGAAAAACCTGTGCTATTTTTTAAGAATATGACGCATCATTTATTAGATCTCGATACCTCATTTTTAAAAGAAGTCACTAATGTGTTACTTACTCGTGATCCTAAAGATATGATTCCTTCTTTCAACCAGGTTATTGAAAATCCTACAATGCAAGACGTTGGCTATTCAGCACATACTAAAATCTTAAAAGAACTCGATACCTTAAATGCTAAAACCATCGTATTAGATTCTACCGAAACTTTAAAAAATCCGGAAGCGAAGCTAAAAATACTATGTGATTTTATAGGAATTACTTTCGATAGCAATATGCTGAGTTGGAAGGCTGGCGCTATTCCAGAAGATGGGGTTTGGGCACCTTATTGGTACACTAATGTCCATAAGTCGACCGGCTTCAATAAATATGTACCAAAAAAGAAAGATTTTCCAGAGCATTTACAGCCTTTACTAGAAGAATGTATTCCGCATTACGAAGTTCTAAAAAATAGATCAATTTAAATAAAATCAGAATTCGTTATATTTGAAGCTCTCTCAAACTCAGAATATGCAGGAACGCTTAGCTATTATCGATATTTTCAGATTTAATAAAAAAGAAATTAGCGATTACGATAAAAAAATAAAAAGACTAAAAATGTGGTCTTATTTTATCATTTTTTATTGTGCTCTTGCTTGGTCCTTAATCCTATCTACGATAATATTAGATCTTACAGGCAACAATTCATTTTTAAAATGGAATGAAGCTGGTGTTGTAGTAATGATGGCTATCGTAGCATTAATATTTTGTTCAAAAATATTGAGCCAGATCAAATTATTAAAACACGAAAAATTCCTTCAAAATTCTTCCAATATTAATTCAGCCCACAATAAGGAATTCGAAAAACTAGTAAAAAAGGCGAATCTTAGATTCTATCCAGAACTACCTTTGGCTATTTTATGTATCATTATACTAATTTCCGCAGTATTAATTACCATTTTCAAAGACATGCAGTACAGCGTCCTAATTTGGAACTACGCAAAGATTGCTATTGTACTCTTTTTCGTGATCGAAGTTTTTTCTATTCTGAAATTACAAAAAGAACTCAAAGAAAACATTCATAAAACTGAAAATAAGTAAATTACACAGCATTTTTTCTTAACTGAAGCTATCTAAAATTGATATTTGCCGGATTGGCATCAAAATTGAATAAAAAGAATGAGATTGCGATCCAATAATCGCAATTAGCAAAATGTAAATTTATTTAAAAATTATGCATTAACATTAGCTGAAAATGGATGTTAAGATCTTCTAAAAGAATGGATTCTTAATCTAAATTATTTTGAATGCCAAACATTTAATAATAGGTTTACGAGATATTAATTTAAGAAAAAGACAAAATTTTATGTTGAAGTCAAAAAAGATTGCAGGTTTACTTTTCGCATTTGCCTTAACGGCTGGGACTGCTGCTGTAGCTCAAACACCTACAACGCAGCAACAACAACAAACTGTAGATGTGGATGTAAGTGATGCTGAACTTTCTAAATTTGCCAAAGCATATCAAGGTTTAAGAATGATGAATCAACAGGTAAATCAAAAAATGATGAAAACTGTTCAGGATGGTGGTATGGATGTACAACGATTCAATGAAATTCATCAAGCAAGCCAGGATCCAAATAAGGAAGTTGAAGCAACCGATGAAGAACTAGATCAACATGCAACTATCTTAACTGAAATAGAAAGCATGCAAGGTGATTTTCAAAAGAAAATGGAAACTACAATTAAAGATCAGGGATTAACCGTAGAACGTTACCAAAAATTAGCGATGGCGTTACAATCTGATCAAGAACTACAATCTCGTTTGCAAAAAATGATGCAACAGGGTTAATAAACCTATAGATTTGAAAATAAAAAAGCAGCAATTTTTAATTGCTGCTTTTTTTATGCGCTAATCGGCCGAATAGAAGTATTTTTAAACGCAATTTAACAGCTGCTACTTTTAACAAATCCTGACATTGCGTAAATTGAACCAAAAAAAATTGAAGTCACGAATTAGGATTGCAACTCTTCTTTTATTGCTATGCTGTATCTTGCCTAACGTTTGTGAAGCCCAACACATGAAACAAAAAGATAGTTTAAAATTTACCAACAAAATTGTACCAGATACAATTTGGAGAGAAGCCTACGTAGCGCTATCTCATTATCCAGAGTTAAAAGACACCCCGATAACGCTTAAATTTAAGAAGAACATCAAAAAGTCTTTTATGCAAGCACAACCCAGTTTTTGGGGCATTTTTAAAAATCGTAAAAAAAGATCTTATTACATTTTTATCAACGAAAAGATAGAAATCGAAGACGAAGTTTTTACAGTAACCTCTGCACCATCAGAAGTTATAATTGGATGGATTGGGCATGAACTTGGTCATGTAATGGATTACAGAAATCGTAGTGGTATAGACCTATTATGGTTTGGTATTAGATATCTTACTTCTAAAAATTACATTCGTGAAGCGGAAAGAACTGCAGATACATATGCAGTAAATCATGGATTAGGTGAAAATATTATCGCGACAAAAGATTTTATATTGAATCAATCTAACCTTTCAGAAAAATATAAAAACAGAATAAAAAAGCTCTACCTTTCTCAAGAAGAAATAGTAGAGCTTGTAGAAGAACTTGATGAAATCAAAGAAGAAAAGCTAAATGAAAAAGATTGAATCTAATCTTTTTCATTTAACTGCTTCTGCACGAATTTTTCAAATTCTGCAAATTTCTCTTCGTCCATTACTTTTTCCATTTTTACCTGGCCACCTTTCTTTTTATTGGCTCCACTCCACTCTGGGAAAATCTCTGGCGGTACTTTAGTTACTTTAACTCCCTTAAGAGCTTTGCCTCTGGCAACTCCATAATTTTTATTGGCATTTTTAAGACTATCATCTAAAGCTTCTGCCAATTCTTCGTCAGAATTGTCTGCCGTGGTTCCTAAATACCAGGAGTGATAGAACTCACCATCTTCAAATCGCTTAGCAGCAATAGTAAATTCAGGGATTTTAATATCAAATTTTTCTTCTAATTCCTGTACGGCATCATTCATTTTGTTTACCGATAACTGAGAACCTACAACGTTTAGAAAAAATTTAGTCCTACCGGTTATTCTTATTTCGAAGTTTTCTTTATCAGTAAATTTAATAGTATCACCTATAATGTAACGCCATGTTCCCGAAACCGTACTAATTAAAAGCACGTAATCTTTTTCTTCTTCAACATCTGCTAAAGGAACGGTTGGAGCATCTTCCGTTAGTGAACCATCCTGATTAATGTATTCTGGCTGAAACGGAACGAATTCAAAATATATTCCGTTATCCAAAATAAGTCTCATACTTTGAGAATCTGGATTACTTTGTAGTGCCAAAAATCCTTCAGAAGCCAAATAAGTATCAATAACTTTTATAGGCTTCCCCATTAAAGCCATAAAACTTTTTTGGTACGGCTCAAATGCTACTCCTCCACTCGCGTAAACCTGCAAGTTTGGCCAAATTTCATGAATATTTTCAACATT
The DNA here is from genome assembly GCF_030409505.1 of Zunongwangia endophytica. Classification (NCBI taxonomy): domain Bacteria; kingdom Pseudomonadati; phylum Bacteroidota; class Flavobacteriia; order Flavobacteriales; family Flavobacteriaceae; genus Zunongwangia; species Zunongwangia endophytica. The sequence goes on from NZ_JAUFPZ010000002.1 coordinate 1,723,548, forward strand.
GTGATACTCGATCACTTTTTTCAGCATTAACTCCATCCATGAAGGTATACCGCTTAAAGCTCCAATATCCCAATCTTTAGCATTTTCAGCAATACGCTCTACACGCTCATCCCAATCTTCGATCTTAGAAATCTCTTCTCCCGGTTTGTAATAACTACGGAACCAAAAAGGAATGTTGCTGGCACTTATTCCACTAATTTCACCTTCTTCGTGATCTCCTTCATGTTGCAAATCGGTAGAACTTCCCAACATCATAATTCCCTTCTCAAAAAATTCAGGTTCTAAATCAAAATTACTTAGAGCTCCTACTTGTTTGATTCCGGCATTTCTTATGCTTTCTATCATCTCATCTGTAACCGGAATTCTTTTACTGGACTTTCCGGTAGTTCCAGAACTTAATGCAAAATAATTTGGTTTTCCCGGCCAGGTAATATCTTCTGCACCTTCATGAATTTGCGACCACCAGCGATCGTTCAGTTTTTTATAGTCAAAATAAGGTACTTTTTCAGTAAAAGATTTTTCTATATCTTCAGCTTCTAATATGTCAGCAAATCCGTAAAATTTCCCGAAAGAAGTCTCTTTTGCTTTTTCAAGCAGATTTTCTAATACGTCTTTTTGCGCTTTAAAAGCATCTGGTTCAGAAACTATAGTGTCTCTTAAGTCGATTAAACTCTTAATTATTGATCCTCTTATAGCCATTTTTATGGTCGATTTAATTTTATTTTGAAGATAATTAAAACCACGCAGCTCTTACGTTTATTGGCTTCCATTTATCAAATTTTTAACGCCAAATAAAATGGGAATGACAAATGTCGCTTTGAGTAATAAGCAGTAATAGCTAAAAAAATTATAATATTTTTAATTTTATGTTTTGTTAAATGCTTTTTTACTTATTTTGCCAATAATATTTACTTACAGCCCTGAGGTTTAAGTATTAGTACATGCAATTATAATTTTTTTATGAGTTCTATTCAACAAAACACCTCGAGATATCCTATCGTATCTTATGATGAAGCTTCGACAGAAGTTCAAGCAATTTACGACGACACAAAGAAAACCCTACAATTGCCTTTTGTTCTAAACTGGTTTAAATGCCAGGGAGCTAATGCTACCCTTCTTGAAGGAAACTGGAATAAATTGAAAAACACCTTGATGAAAGGTGATGTTCCTAACGTTCTTAAACAGCTTATCATATATAACGTTTCAAAATCCAGAGGTTGTCATTACTGTTCTCATGCTCACGGTATTTTTGCAGATAGTATGAGTTCTATGATTTCTGAAGAGGAAAACTTCAAAGCTACAGAGAATATTAATTCTCCATCTATGCCGGCTAGTTATAGAAAAGCCGTAACGATAGTTACCAAGGCAGCGCTTCAACACAGTGAAATTTCAGACGAAGATTTTGCTGAATTAGAAGCTGTAGGTTTTTCTAATGCTGAAATACAAGAACTAATGGCACAAGCAGATCTCGTAAATATGCTAAATACCATTGCAGATGTATCTGGAATTAAAATAGATAATGAATTATTAGAAACTCCAGAATAACGTCTTCTTTCTAGTTCATAATGGCATCTATTCAAAATAACCCCTCGCAATTATATAGAATAACCTATGAGGCCTATTCTAAATTTGCAAATGCGATTAATAGATGCAGTAATTTAAATGAAGTAGGAACAGTCGCTGAAAAGCATTTAAAATATATCCTCAATTTTCATCTTTTAAAGATAACCATAGAGCAGCAAAATAAGTTCATAGAATATTCTTTATCTAAAAATGAAATAGTGGTAAAAAACAAAGAGTTAGATGATCTTAATTCTTTGGATAAAAAATTATTAGATACCGGCATACCGGTAAGAACATCAAATATTCCAGATGACCTTGTCGATCACAGGTTAAATACTGGAACACTTGAAAATCCATTGCTTTGGGCCTGGTTATTCGACAAAGGAGATCATAGAATGCTTATTTCCTTAATTGCCGATGACAACCGGTCTTTCGCGACTAGAGATATTGAAATTTTAAAATTAGCTGCAGATTGTTTTGATGCTAAGTTTAAAGAGATTAGTCTAAAAAAAGAACTGGCGAAAAAAAATAATATTCTTGAGGATGCTTTGAATACTATTAAAGTCCAAAACAATGAAATAAACGAAATAAATAGAAATCAGAAGGAAATTATTAGAAAAAGAACGAACGAAATTACCCTAAAAAATAAAAAATTATTAAAAATTTCTGTTCTTAACGCCCATAATGTAAAAGAGCCTTTATCAAGAATCCAAGGCATCATTGAATTATTTGATATCATGGATGATGAAAGCTGTAGAAATGAACTACTGCCAATGTTAAAAGTATCGGCAGAGGAAATGGACGAGGTGGTAAAAAAAGTAATAGATATGGCCTCAAAAGAATTAATACACTTAAATGCAGATAAAAAATGACCCCAATCATTTTAGTTGATGATCAACCTATTGCGAATTTCATCACAAAAAAACTACTTCAAAACGCAGGTTACATCGAGAATATAAAAGATTTCACCGATGCTTTTATTGCTTTAGAGGAAGTTAAACAAGTACAAAATTCCATTATTCTTTTAGATCTAAATATGCCGGGCATGTCTGGATGGGAATTTATGGATGCTATGCAAAACTTAGGCTTAGAAAATAGAGTTATAATTCTATCTTCAAGTACAAGTGAAATTGATATCGCTAGAGCTAAAGAATATCCTTATGTGATGGATTATGTAGTAAAACCACTCAATAAAACTAAATTTATTAAAATGGCTCCACTTTTAGAGATGGATTAAAAATTTTGATATATCCCTATACACCGCAAAGTTTAAATATTAGCTTTGCGGTTTTTTTATATGAACGATAATCAGGAAGAATTACTTAAGCTGGCATATACAAAAATGCCATTCGGGAAATACAAGGATTGGTACTTATCTGATATTCCAGAACCCTATTATGTATGGTTCAATAAAAAGGGCTTCCCGGAAGGCAAATTCGGAAATCAATTAAGACAAGTTCACGAACTTAAAGTGAATGGTATGGAAATTTTACTAAAAGAAATACGAAAAAGATATCCAAAACCGAGATAAATGGTTTCGAAATTCACTCAATCTCATAAAACACTGAATTTAAAAAGCCTTAAAGAATCCTTAAATATTAGGCTTTAAATTTAGCTGTTTTTCTATTCTTCTTTGTAATTTAGCGCCCTGAATAATTGGAACGCTTCAAACACTCGAAAAAAAATGGCCGAAACCAAGTATATATTTGTTACCGGTGGCGTTTCCTCTTCTTTAGGAAAAGGGATAATCGCAGCATCTTTAGCAAAATTATTACAAGCCCGTGGCTTCAGAACCACTATTCAGAAACTAGATCCTTACATAAATGTGGATCCTGGTACGCTTAATCCCTACGAACATGGCGAATGTTATGTAACCGAAGACGGTGCAGAAACCGATCTTGATCTTGGTCACTACGAGCGTTTTTTAAATGTAAATACCTCTCAGGCAAATAATGTAACTACCGGAAGAATCTATCAAAGTGTTATTGAAAAAGAACGCCGCGGAGAATTTTTAGGTAAAACTGTACAGGTAGTCCCTCACATTACCAACGAAATCAAAGAACGAATTCAAATTCTAGGGAAGAGAAAAGAATATGATATTGTTATTACTGAAATTGGTGGAACTGTAGGGGATATCGAATCTTTACCATACATTGAAGCGGTTCGCCAGTTAAAATGGGAATTGGGAGATGATAATGCTTTAATAATTCATCTAACATTAGTTCCGTTTTTATCTGCTGCTGGTGAGCTTAAAACAAAGCCAACTCAGCACAGCGTAAAAACCTTAATGGAAAGCGGACTTAAAGCTGATATCCTGGTTTGTAGAACAGAACACGAACTTTCAGACGATATTCGTAGAAAATTAGCTATTTTTTGTAATGTTAGGCAAGAAGCGGTGATACAATCTATCGATGCGCCTACCATTTACGATGTTCCTAATTTAATGCTGAAAGAAGGGCTGGATACCGTTACGCTGAAAAAATTAGAATTACCTGACGAAACTACACCAAATCTTGAACAGTGGAATAAATTTCTAGACCGCCATAAAAACCCAAAAGCCGAAGTTAGAATTGGTCTTATTGGGAAATATGTGGAACTTCAGGATTCATATAAGTCAATTTTAGAGTCATTTATTCACGCAGGCGCAGAGAATGAGGTGAAAGTGAATGTAGAAAGCATTCATTCAGAATTTATAAATGAGAATACGATCAAAAATAAAATTTCTCATTTAGATGCTGTATTAGTTGCTCCTGGTTTTGGTGAACGAGGTATCGAGGGAAAAATTGATGCTGTACAATTTGCACGTGAGAATGGATTACCTTTTCTAGGGATCTGTTTAGGAATGCAAATGGCTGTAATTGAGTTTGCACGTAATGTTTTAAAGCTTAAAGGAGCAAATTCTACCGAGATGGACGATACGACCAAACATCCAGTTATAGACATCATGGAAGAACAAAAAAATATTACCCACATGGGCGGGACTATGCGACTTGGTGCATGGGATTGCCATTTGAGTGATAAATCTATTATTCACGATGTTTACGGTACTGCAGACATAAAAGAAAGACATAGACATCGTTACGAGTACAATAATAAATACAAAGAACAATTAGATAAAGCAGGTTTACGTAGTACGGGTGTTAATCCCGAAACTGGACTTGTTGAAGTAGTTGAACTTCAGGATCACCCGTGGTTTGTTGGCGTGCAGTATCACCCAGAGTACAAAAGTACTGTAGCAAGCCCGCATCCACTATTCGTGGCTTTTGTAAAAGCTGCTTACGAATATTCAAAAAAGAAATCATAATGCCACTTTGACATCTATTTGATTAATGGTCATCTTTTTGACCTACAATCATTTTGCTAGATCAAAATAAAAAGGCAGAAAACATTAATTAAGTTATTTCAGAAAAATCCGAAAGAAGGAAAGCTTCAACAGGATTTAAAGATTTTAGGAAGAATTTAGAATGGAAGAAAAGAAGATTGATATCCAATCCATTATTGGATTTATTTTAATTGGAGGAATTTTAATCTGGATGCTATATACTAATAGTATGGAGCAACCACAAGAAGAAACAAATACTCCAGCTGCTACAGAGCAGGTTACAAACACTCCAAACAGCAATCAGCAATTAGCAAACGAAAACAACAATGCAGTTGTTAGTGATTCTGCCGCAATGGCCCAGGCGCAAAATAGACTTGGTGCTTTTGGTTATTCTGCTACTTTAGCTTCAGCAAAAGAAAATACTACGGTTATAGAAAACGATGTTTTAAGACTGGAAGTTTCTAATAAAGGTGGTTATATTAAAGAGGCTGTTTTAAAAAATTATAAAACTTACGACTCTATACCTGTTTATCTTGTAAAGGATGGAAATGCTAATTTCAATCTTAATTTCAATACTACCGATGGTCGTACTTTAGATACAGAAAATTTGTATTTCGAGCCAAGTATATCTAAGAATGGTGATAGTGAGATTCTTTCGATGAAATTAAAAGTTTCAGAGAGTAAATTTCTAGAATATAGATATGCGTTAAAACCTGGGGATTATATGATGGATTTTAGTATCCGTTCTCAAGGTTTAGCGAGCGTTCTTAATAGCTCTCAACCAATAAATCTTGATTGGGATTTAAAAGCTTATCGTCACTCTAAAAGTATATCTTACGAAAATAAATATACCGTATTAGCTTACGAATACGAGGAAGACAAATACGATGATCTAGGTCATGGCGATGATGAAGAAATTGATGAGGATATTTCTTACATCGCTTATAAGCAGCACTTTTTCAGTTCTATTTTATTAACTGATACTCCTTTTAAAAACGCTAAATTCAATTCTAAGAATTTAGTAGAAGATGAAGAAGTAGATACTTTATACACAAAGGCCTTTGCAGCCAGTGCACCTTTAGAACTTCAAGGTGGTGAGTTGAACTATAATATGAACTGGTATTATGGCCCAACAGATTACAAAATTCTAAAAGAATACGATCGTAACCTAGATGAAATTGTTCCTTTAGGATGGGGAATTTTTGGATGGATTAATAAGTATATTTTTATTCCATTCTTCGGTTTCTTAAGTAGCTTCTTACCAAGTTATGGTATCGCTATTATCGTAATGACGATTGTGGTTAGAATTGTACTTTCTCCGGTAACTTACAAGTCTTACCTATCTCAGGCTAAAATGAAAATTTTACGCCCAGAGATCAATGAGCTTAATGAGAAGTATAAGGACAATGCGATGAAAAAGCAGCAGGAAACAATGAAGCTGTATAGCAAAGCAGGTGCCAGCCCTATGAGTGGTTGTTTACCAGCGCTTATGCAGATTCCGGTATTCTATGCTTTATTCCAGTTTTTCCCCAGTGCATTTCAATTAAGACAGAAGAGTTTTCTTTGGGCAGACGATTTATCTAGCTATGATGTCATAGCAGAACTACCTTTCCGTATTCCTTTTTATGGAGAACACGTTAGTTTATTCCCAATATTAGCTTCTGTAGCCATTTTTATCTATATGCAAATGACTACAGGGCAAAGCATGCAGGCGAATCAACAACCGGGAATGCCAAATATGAAGTTCTTAATGTACCTATCGCCACTAATGATGTTATTTTTCTTTAATAACTATGCCAGTGGTTTATCGTTATACTACTTCACCTCTAACCTAATTACTATTGGTATTATGTTAGTAATCAAAAATGTGATTGTAGACGAAGATAAAATACATGCTAAAATTCAGGCTAATAAAGCGAAGCCTAAAAAGCAAAATAGGTTTACCAAAAAAATGCAGGAAATGATGGAGCAGGCTGAAGAACAACAAAAGAAAAACAAGAAATAATCTTTATATTGAGTAAATTAAAAAAGCCATTCTTTACGAATGGCTTTTTTATTCCCTAAAATTGAATTTTCTTATTCAATTATTATTTGATCAACTACCTGAATTACGCCATTTACAGCCTGAATATTTGGCGTAGTTATATTAACGATATCTTCGTTTTCTAATAATATTTTCGGTCCGTTATCTTCGTAAAATTTCAATACTATACCACTGATGGCGGTCACATTCAATGTATCAGCAATTGCTTCAGTGCGTATATTTTTTGCTGAAATAATGTGATTTTCGCTTATATTATTTAATGTATTCTGCGGAATATCACTAATACTCGGATAATCATTAGCTAATAAAAAGTTTTGAATAGCTTCTTCTGAAGCTTGCAAGACCGTATAAACTTCGTTTTCAGATCTTAACTCTTCTATATAATTTTCTGAAGTACTCGCTGAAAGCAAACTAGAAAAACTAAGCGCTGAATCTTCCTGACTTACCAACAGAAAATCGGTAATACTAGGTAACGATAAAAATGTATTAATAGGATTTAAATATCCATTATCAAGTTCAATATTGGCTTGGGCGATTACCACTTCTGCTACATTATTTATATAAAAACTATCATCTGCTGTAGAAGTATACATACTTAGCAACCGATCTGAAGCATTTCCTATCGCTAAACTTCTTATATAGGCGTCAGGAAACTCATCCAATGTTATAGCACCCGGCTGAAGATGATAACGTAGATAATTTTCTAATTCATCTAAAGGTACATCATTAATATTGGTAAAATCATTATCAGATAAAAAGCTATTAAATGCTGAATTACTAGGCGCAAAAATGGTAAACTGCTGCGTACTATTTAAGACGGAATCTAATCCTGTACGATTTAGACCCGTTGCCAAAACTGAATAATTTGGATTATTCAAAACGAAATTATTGATAGTATTTTCAGGAATAATAACATCACCAGGATCATCTGAAGTGCCACAGGACAAAATTGATTCACACAAAACAAAAAATAGTACGATCTTTGATAATTTCAGCATAGATTTCATCAATATTAATTTTTGATAAAGACTAAAATAAGCAGAGATTAATTAATATTTGCGTAATATCTGTTAATATGAAAACCCTAATTTATGATCGCATCGCTTAATTTAAAAAACACTATTATTTCTAAAGCCGCTGTAGCAACAATACTTTTATTATTATTTCAAAATCTAAGTGCTCAGGAAGGCCCCAATCAAAAGGATGCCCAAGGTAAAAGAGATGGCCTATGGAAAGTCGATTTCCCAGGAACAAACCAAACAAAATTTGAGGGAACTTTTGATCATGGCAAAGAAACCGGAAAATTTAAATTCTATAAGGAAGGTTATGACCAACATCCAAGTGCGATTATGGATTTTGAAACCGGAAGTGATTCGGTTGCCGTAAAATATTATACTCAGAAGGGGGAAGTTATTAGCGAGGGCATGATGCTGAATAAAAAAAGAACGGGCAAATGGACTATTTATCATCACAAAAGTGATCAAATAATGATGACTGAATTTTACAAAGATGGAAAATTAGATGGTCTACAAACCACTTATTTTAAAAATGGCAAGATTGGTGAAAAAACCAATTACTCCAATGATATAAAAGACGGAAGCAGCCAGATTTATGCTGATAATGGACAGCTTTTACAGGATTTGAACTATAAAAACGGAGAATTAGATGGTCACCAAACCTATTACAATCCGGCAGGCGAATGGGTTGCAGAAGGCGATTACGATAACGGAAGACGTATCGAAGATCAAAATTGATTAAAATCAGCTATTTTTTTATGATTTTTAGATTTTAAAATGCGACAAATATAAAGGTGGCTTTCGTCACCTTTTTTTATTTCGTAATTTTGTAGACTTTATTTCGACTTTATAATCGATCAATCCAATAAGGCTTGATCTATCAAGTTTAATTTCTATGAAAAAAGTTGTAGTAGGACTCTCGGGAGGTGTAGACAGTAGTGTTTCAGCATATCTTTTAAAAGAACAGGGATACGAGGTTATTGGATTGTTCATGAAGAACTGGCATGACGATTCGGTTACCATTTCAGACGAATGTCCTTGGTTAGAAGATAGCAATGATGCAATGATTGTTGCAGAAAAATTAGGTATTCCATTCCAGACGGTAGATCTAAGCGAGCAATACAAAGAGCGTATTGTAGATTACATGTTCAATGAATACGAACGTGGTAGAACACCTAACCCAGATGTTCTGTGCAATCGTGAGATTAAGTTTGATGTTTTTATGAAGATCGCTTTGTCTCTAGGCGCAGATTATGTGGCTACTGGTCATTATTGCCGAAAAGCAGAATTTGAGGCGAATGGGGAAACTACCTATCAACTTTTAGCAGGAAAAGATAATAATAAAGATCAGTCTTATTTTCTTTGTCAATTAACTCAGGATCAAATTTCTAAAACCTTATTCCCTATTGGCGAACTTCAGAAATCTGAGGTTCGAAGAATCGCTACAGAACAAGAATTAGTTACAGCAGATAAGAAAGACTCACAAGGACTTTGTTTTATAGGAAAAGTACGTCTTCCAGATTTTCTTCAGCAAAAATTAAAAGCTAAAGAAGGTAATATTGTAGAAATTAAATCGGATATCGACACCTATAAAAATGATATTCCTGAATTTGAATCTAAAATTGAAGAATTAAAATTTCTTGCTCAAAAACACCAATATCAACCTACTGATGGAAAAGTTGTGGGTAAACATCAGGGTGCGCATTATTTTACTAAAGGTCAGCGTAAAGGTTTAGCCGTAGGAGGCACACCGGAACCACTTTTTGTAATTGATACTGATGTAAAGGACAATGTAATCTATACAGGGCAGGGAAAAAATCATCCCGGAATTTATCGAAAAGCGCTATTTATAAATGCCGATGAAGTGCATTGGGTTCGTGAAGATTTACGATTACAAACAGATGAAACGAAACAAGTAAAAGCTAGAATTCGATACCGACAGTCTTTGCAGGATGCGACGCTCCATCAAACCGAGCATGGAATGTATGTGGTATTTGAGAATCCACAAGATTCGATTACCGAAGGCCAATTTGTTGCCTGGTACGAGGATGAAGAATTATTAGGATCTGGAGTAATTTCTTAAATTGCAGGAAACAACTGCAATGTCTACTAATAGAATCACTCAACTTTTCAATATAAAATATCCACTTATCCAGGCTGGTATGGTCTGGGCAAGTGGCTGGAAACTGGCGAGTGCTGTGAGCAACGCTGGCGGACTCGGAATTATTGGTGCGGGTTCTATGTATCCTGAAGTGCTTAAAGAGCATGTCTTAAAGTACAAGAAAGCTACCGACAAACCTTTTGCTGTTAATGTGCCTCTTCTCTACCCTAATGCGGAAGAAATTATGCGCATAATTGTCGAAGAAAAAGTTCCTATAGTTTTCACGTCTGCCGGGAATCCTAAAACCTGGACCAAATACTTACAGGAAAATGGAATTATCGTTGTTCATGTAGTAAGTAACGTAAAATTTGCTCTGAAATCTCAGGAAGCTGGAGTAGATGCAATTGTTGCTGAAGGTTTTGAAGCCGGTGGACATAACGGAAGAGACGAAACTACCACTTTCACGCTTATCCCGATGGTAAAAGAAAAAATTGAGATTCCGATTATCGCAGCAGGTGGAATCGCAACTGGTCGCGGGATGTTGGCAGCGATGGTGTTAGGCGCCGATGCCGTACAGATTGGAAGTAGGTTTGTAGCTTCAGAAGAAGCTTCTTCACATATTAAGTTTAAGGAAATGGTTGTTGAAGCGCAGGAAGGTGATACCAAATTGACTTTAAAAGAACTTGCACCTGTACGACTTCTGAAAAATAAATTCTTTGAAGATATTGAAACGCTTTACGATACCAATCCTTCAAAAGAAGATTTAAAGCAACTCCTAGGTCGCGCTAGAGCTAAAAAAGGCATGTTTGAAGGAGATCTGGTAGAAGGTGAACTTGAGATTGGTCAAATTTCAGGATTAATTAATAAAATTAAGCCCGCTGCAGAGATTGTAACTGAAATTATTGAAGAATTTGAAGCAGTTAAAAATGACATTTCGAGTTTCAATTTGAAATAACCTGATCGCTACTTTTTACAGGGTATAAAAATTCTTTATATCCAATTTGACCATTTTTAGTAATAACTTCTATAATTACTAAAACTTCTTCAACATCATCGGGATTGTAAAATGAAATTTCTGTAGGTGCTTCTGGCGTATGCGCTACTTCAGGTTCCCAATAAATTATGGTTCTAAGATCTGGTTCTTCGCTTTCAAGCCGATCTTTATTTTGGTAATTAGGTTGATAAAAAGACTTTGATTTTGCGAAACCACTAACCGAGGTTCTTAAAATACCTTTAGGCTTTTGTGCCCCAAAAATTCCTTTTTTACCATGTGTATATATCGCAATGACATCACCTTGAGGTGGAATTTCTCTAGGATTGGCGTATGGATAAGCTTCTGTAAATAATCGCGAAAAGTTTTTAGCAAATCGAATAATTTCAACACTTTTAACTTCGCTTGGCGGTATATTAGGAATCAGTGGATAATTAAGATTATTTACTACTATTCCGTCGATCATCATAATGGTAACACCGGCGCCACCCATAACTGTGGCGCTTAAACTCGCTCCAGGTTCCTGAATATCCCTTTGTATTCTAATATCATTAGGAAAGTTGAATAACAAAACACTATAAAGCCCATAAGACCAATCTTTCTCTTTTTCCTGGATATCACTTCCTTTTATGACAACATCGGGTTTTCCGGCAAGATCAGCAGTTTTCTGCCGTTCCTCAGTCATATTGTAAGCTTCCACGACAACTTCATCTAATTCAGTTATGCCTTCAGCCATTTCATAACTTTTGATTTTTTGGAATTTTTGTCGTTCCTGTTTTATTATTTCTGAATAAACACTGTCGGGCTTTTCAATTTTCAAGCGTTCTTCAAAGGAAATTAAAGGTGGTTCATTTCTATTAATTTCTATATCAAAATTTCGCTTATTGCCTTTCTTTTTACTTTGAATTACAATTTCGTTCGAATCATTTTCAAGATCATCTATATTGAAATAAAATTTGCCTAGACTATCCGTTTCACTAGTCTGAAGGATTGGCTGATCACCAAAGGACATTAGCGACATTTCTACATTTTCTTTAACCTTCTGAAATAATGCACTTTTTACTGTTCCCTCCAAAGTTAAAATAGGTTCAGCATAAAAATTAAAAGCTACGCTACTGGTATCATATTTATAATTACGCCATCCCTGAGTAAGCAATAAAACATCGATATCTCGAAACCTGTAAGCATCATCTCTATTAAAATAAGATCCAGGATCTTCAATTTCTCCTCGAAGTTCAGAAGTTAGATAGAAATGAGACAAAATTGAATTGTGTTTTTTATAATTCGTTTCTAAGTGATCATTAGCTACAGACAATACAGAGAAGTTCGCTTCAACAGGATTTCCGTTTTTATCTTTAATAACTATGCTAAGATTGGTTTCTTCTCGCGAAAGATATTCTTTCTGATCGCTTTCCACCTCTATTTTAAGATCGTCTTCAGATTGGTCATTAAAAAATAAACGTTCCGCAACCGGAATTTGATTTTGATTTAAAAGTGTAAAACAATTGATGCCTGAGGGAAATTTACTGGAAGCTATAGACGTATTAAATTGATTATTGGTCACCTTCCCTTTAATATCAAACATATTCACACCTCTGAAACTACATCGAATTGTTAGCGAATCTGTGTCGTGTGTATTAGTTGCTATAAAACCAATACGACTTCCAGATTTCCTTACTGAAAGTATAGCTCCATTTTCAATTGCTTCGGGAATTTTATGCGCTTCTGTTTTTACTTCGGTATTAGTTATTTTGGCGGTGTAAATTTCACCTTTTTCAGGACGAAAAATAATCATCCCCATTCCCAAATCGTTCGCTTTAAAAGAGGAGATAGTATCTTGGTTTTCATCTATAACAATTCCTTCAGTATAGCGCCCATCACCTTTAAAATCTAAAACTTTAATTCCTAAAACATTATTGTAGCCAGACAACATTTTTCCGCTTTCAGGTAAAAATTGTAGATCTATTTTTTCGGTTTCTAAACCAATTGTTCTAGCAGCTCTAAATCCATTGTCAGTTTTCAACTCGATACTCACAAAATCCGGTTTACCTGAAAGTTTATAATCCAAAACAAAGCTATCATCAACCTTTTTCAGTGCTACGGAATCGGTTTTAGTTCCATTGAAATTTAAACCGACAAGAATTTTATTTCCATGTAGACTATCTAACTTTTTGGGCTGAATGATCGCTTTCAGAAAATTGCCTTCGTTTTGCTCAACAATTTTCACATCACTGATAACCTTCTCATCTATAGAAGATTTTGGATAAATAGTTATATATTTTGAAAAAATGAAATCCTGACCAAAATTACGATTCCAACGTGTAAATGCTCGAATCTTATAAGTTCCTTCTGAAAGTGTAGCGGGGAGCTCAAAAGAATTGTGCCCGGAGCCATTAATAATTTTCACCAATTTCTGACTAACAAGCTGTTTATCTGGACCTATTAGATCAACGTGTAAGACCCCAGAACGTTCTGAGGGTTTGTGATCAAGATTATTAAGCACTAAAGCTTTAAACCAAATGGTACTTTCTGTAAAATAGTAATTACGATCTGTTTGTAAATAGATCTTTTCAGCATAAGCTGCATCAGAAACTAGTCTGTCTTCTTGAGCAATTAAGGGGATGTTGAACAAAGCTAGACAGATACCCAATAAGAAGTACTGTTTTAATTGCATGATAATGGTAAAGTCTAAATATACAAATTTGACTTTAAAAGAACCTGTAACTGTAAAACTTCTGAAAAACAGATTCTTTGAGGATATTTAAACGCAATATTATAATAATCTTTCAAATGTAGATTTAAGCAACTCTTGGGTTTCGATAAAGCTGAAGCAAGGTATATTTGAAGATAACTTCGCAGAAGAATACTTAAAATTGGTCAAATTTCAGTATAAATTAAATTAATAAAACCTCTTACTGAAATTATTATTGAAATTATGGATCACTTCGAAATGACTGAAAAGAATGTTACTGAAATCAATTTAAAGTAGTTGGTGATCTAGTTTCAACGTATTTGTATATGCTTTACGAAGCTCTAGTTTCTTTGCAGATTCAGAAACAAATATACCTTATCGCGAAACTCAAATAATTCGCTATAAGGTATATATTTTTTTTATAAACGATAATTATTCAGTTACCGTGCTCCAATTTTCGCCTGTTTTTATCCTTTGGATTTGCATATCAGACACGCCAAAACGTTTTGCAATCATGCTCAGCCTATTGTTTTTATTTTTTAATTGACGCTTGATAATTTTCACTTTACCTGCGCTTAGTTTACCAATATTTTTACTCCTTTTTCTAACAACTTCATCCCAATCTGGATGGCTGAACTGATGCAGCTCCTTTTCTCTTTTCGTAGCCCATTTTAAATTTTCAACACGATTATCAGTTTTGTCGTAATTGAGGTGAATAACAAAAACTCCGTTATTTCTTTCCAAAAAATGCTCTGCAACAAGTTTGTGAACGTATCTACTCGTCTGCTTTCCGTTCTTTTTCTGTTTTACCGGCAAGTTCTGATAACCGTTTATATAGTATTTTTTAACCAAAAATTCTTTGTCGGTTTTACAATTTATTACTCTACCGAAATTTGATATTTTAAACTTTTCTTTTTCAGAAATCTTGTCATCAAATTCTATCTCTTTCCATTCTTCTCTCCTATAACTCTGTATCATTCTCGACATTAGATTTTATTAATTCTACATACTCACTTCTAAAAGAAACATAATTTTCAATAAAAAATTAAAGCTCGTATGGTAACTAATCTTTAAGTAAAGAATAGTTACCATCGAAATCCTAAAAATATAAATTTTAATTGGGGTTCTATAAGGTTAGTAGTTCTGACTACCTATACCAGATAAAAGTGCTACACCTCCAAGAAAAACAAAGAAAATAATACTCAATATAATAAGGATCACATAAAGTAAAAGCATTCCTTTAGCCCAATTTCTACGTGTATGATTTAAATCTCCACCAAATGCCCATACTAAAAGCATAATAATACCAATAAACGGAAGACCCGCTACAAAAACGTAAAGCGCCCATTTTTTTGGTGAAATGTAATTAGGTTGTTCTGGCTGATTGTAAACTTCCATTATTTTGATTTTGGTTATCTATTGAAAGACGAAAACTATTTGGTGTTAGCATAGTTCCTAAAATACTGAAACTTTACCACAAACTACGAAAGTCAATATCTAAAACCTATGCATAAATAAACTGAATATCTTTTTCAATATCAGGATGTAAACTGTAAAACACAGGACAGGTTTTGGCGGCATTCTGTAAAATCTTTCTATCCTTATCCTCCAAATCTGATTCTAAAGTTAGCTTTACTTCGATTTTAGAAATACGTCTAGGCTCACTCGCCATTGTTTTGATAACTTCAGCAGTTGCTCCTTTAATGGAAATATCCATTGCTTCAGCCTTAATACCCATAATTGTTAGCATACAGGTAGCTAAAGCGGTCGCTACAGCATCGGTTGGCGAAAAAGACTCTCCTAAACCATGATTATCAACTGGAGCATCTGTTATTATTTTAGTACTGCTTTGCAGATGTTCTGCCTCAGTCCTTAAATTCCCTAAGTATGTTACTTTTGCTGTCATCGGCTATTTGTAAAGTTAAGTCTGGATTTATCTGAAGAATATAAACGGCCTTATTTCTAAATCCGCCACCAGTCTGCGGCTCATATAAAAATTTATTTTCGTGATATTCTGTAAAACCTTTAAAGTCATTAAAAGAGGCGTAAATATCTTTAGAAGCCGCCAATCTCAATAAAACATCCATAGTCAAATCGTAACCTCTAACAGCATATTGATTAGGTGTAACTCCAAATTCGTTCTCGTACTTCTCTAAAAACGTTGAAGAAATCTCTGGATCGTATTCTTTTTCTACTGATGGATAATGGAAATACAACTTTCCTAAATCTGCGTTAGAAATACTTTCATTGTCATAACTATCACTTTTACTTGTCGTAAAAAGCGTGATATTCAATTCATCTCTTAAAAGACGATTTAAAGCTGAAACTGTACTACTAATAATACCTACGCTACTCGACTCTAAGATCACCCAGTTTTGAGCTGTGGGTACCAAAACATTTTTCAGGCTAGCTTCGGAAACAAAACCGTTACTGGCATTGATTACTCTTGCTGAAGGAAATATTTGATTAATCTTATTTTTGGTTTGATAAGCGTTAGCATCTGCAACGATGACGATATTCTTATCTTGGCCGAATTTACGAAGATAATCAATCATCGTATTCGCCATAGATACTTTAGTAGGTCGTGCTATAAATAAATTATTAGCGCCTTGCATTTCTTTATCTGAAAGCGGAGTAAAAACCGGAATATTCTCAGATTTCAGTCTTTGTGCAGCAGCTTCAGTAGTGGATTGTAAAAACGGCCCAATCACCGCATCGACATCTCGAAAACTGTTTGTATTTATAGTATTAGCAATTTCCGAAGCACTTCTTTTGGTATCGTACACTTTTACATTAGTGCTTATGCCTAATTCTTTGGCATCTTCGATCGCCATTTTTGCACCACTATAAAAATCCAGGCTTATTCTTAAAACGCGATCATCTAAAATCGCATCTTTATAAGTTTTAGTTGAATCAAGTCCTAATTTATCTAAACTATACGGAAGCATAAACACCAAATTCTTAGGCCTGAAATTAGACAGAGAATCCTTCAAATTTAATTTCTTTCCCTGTAATTCTTCTGCTTCACTAGTTAATGTCGGTTCTACCCAATTATCTGGATTCTGTTCTTCTGGGTTAGGTACTTTTAGAACCATTCCCCATTCTAAACCTTCTTTTTCTATGATAGGATTTAAGGCTAAAATAGAATCCTGAGTTACATGAAAGCGCTGTGCAAGTCCAAATAATGTTTCTTGCGGCTTCACTTCATAAAACTCAAATTTCTTATCTAGTAACACAACCGGCTCTGGAGAAACATTAGTTCCTACCTTCAGCATAATTCCGGGTTGTAAAACATTTACCGTAGGATTAAGAGCTTCTAATTCTTTAACTGTAAGACCATATTTTCTGGCAATCCCGTATTTGGTTTCCTTCGGTAAAACAACATGCTCTCTTATCTCATTTTCGTCAAATTCCTGTCTAATTTCTTCTTTTGAAGATTTTTCAGGTTTGGCTACAACGCGATCAATTTTTCTAAAAACTGGAATTCGGATAGTTTCGCCCTTCTGTAGTTCTTTCGAATATAATTGCTTATTATATCGCTTTATAGCTTCAACTTCAACATTGTATTGCTGGGATAAGCTGAAAAGCGTCTCTTTTTTCTCAACTTTGTGCTGCTTAAACTCAACAGGCTCTAAGCTAGAAGTACCAACTTTAGCTGGCATTCCTTTGTCTCTTTCTGCAATAGGAATAACCAGCTTAGATGATTGTTCAATACCATTTTTAGCATCTGAATTATATTTATAAATATCTTCTTCAGAAATATCATAATCCTTGGAAATACTGTAAACAGTTTCTCCTTTTTTAACTGTGTGATATTTAAACTTCTGGGCAAATCCAGAAACGCTCATCATACAGAAAAAACAAATTAAAAAAAGGTATCTCATTTTGTTGAATTTTGGCTTTATAGGTGCAATACAAATTCTATTCCCATTCTATCGTAGCTGGCGGCTTAGAACTTATATCATACACTACCCTATTAACGCCTTTTACTCTATTTATTATTGTGTTCGAAGTTTTTTGCAAAAATTCGTAAGGTAAATTTACCCAATCTGCCGTCATACCGTCGGTAGATTCTACTGCTCTTAAAGCCACAACCTGCTCGTAAGTACGCTCATCTCCCATTACACCTACAGATTGTACCGGCAACAAAATTGCTCCGGCCTGCCAAACTTTATCGTAAAGTCCCCAATCTCTAAGTCCCTGAATAAAAACATGATCTACTTCCTGCAATATTCTTACTTTCTCTGCAGTAATATCGCCTAAAATTCGAATTGCCAAACCTGGGCCAGGGAATGGATGGCGTCCTAATAGAACTTTATCTATACCTAACTCGGCTCCTACTCTTCGTACCTCATCTTTAAAAAGCATTCTTAATGGCTCTACCACTTTCAATTTCATAAAATCTGGTAGACCACCTACATTATGATGCGATTTAATTGTTACTGAAGGTCCGTTTACCGAAATAGACTCGATAACATCCGGATAGATAGTTCCTTGTGCTAAATAAGTTACATCTTTTATTTCGTGCGCCTCATCATCAAAAACTTCGATAAAAGTGTTACCTATCGCTTTTCTTTTCAATTCAGGATCACTAATTCCGGCTAAAGCATCAAGAAAACGTGCAGAAGAATCTACTCCTTTTACGTTTAGTCCCATATCCTTATACTGGTGCAAAACATCTTCAAATTCATTCTTACGCAGCAGACCATTATTTACAAAAATACAGTAAAGGTTTTTACCAATAGCTTTATGTAAAAGCATTGCTGCTACCGTAGAATCTACTCCCCCACTAAGTCCTAAAACTACCTTATCGCCACCAATCTTCTCTTTTAACTCGGCTACCGTCAAATCTACAAAAGCACCCGGAGTCCAACTTTGCGTTACTCCAGCAATATTTACTAGAAAATTCTCTAGTAATTGCTTTCCATCGGTAGAGTGATAAACTTCAGGATGAAATTGAATTGCAAATGTTTCTTCACCCTCAATTCGATACGCTGCATTTAGCACATCGGTTGTACTTGCAAGGCGTACACTATTTTCAGGTAATTCTTTTATCGTATCACTATGGCTCATCCAAACCTGAGAGCCTTCCTTAATATTTTCAAATAAAGGTTCTGCATCCTTAATAACAGATAAGTTTGCTCGACCATATTCTCTAGTTTCAGAAGGTTCTACTTTACCGCCATTAAAATGGGCTAAATACTGAGCGCCATAGCAAACAGCTAGTAAAGGTAATTTCCCTCTAATTTGAGATAAATCAGGATGCGGAGCATCTTCTGCTCTTACTGAAAACGGACTTCCTGAAAGGACAACCGCTTTAAAGCCTGAAAGGTCTTGTGGAACTTTGTGAAATGGATGGATTTCGCAGTAAATATTCAATTCTCTTACGCGTCTTGCAATCAATTGCGTATACTGCGAACCGAAGTCTAAGATGAGTACGTTATTTTGCATGCGCAAAATTAAGAATTTGTACTAAAAATGAAATACAATCTACAATTATTTTACACTTACTTTTCGACAAATATTTTAGACTCTATTTAATACTAGTATTTAACAAAATGATACCTAAGTACAATAAATGTTAATAATATTAAGAAAATGCTATTTAGTAAGTGGTTTCTACACATCTTTTGGTTATTCAAACTATTTGCACTTTATTTGTTTTAACCTATTTTTAACTTAACCTAAATCCCCAAAGAATGACTAACCGAACAGAAGAAGAGTTGATGAACTCTCTACATCCATCCCGATCGATATTAGAATTGGTGTATTACATCATGACGGTAATTTGCGTCGTGGGAATTGCCATAATAGTTTTTCAACTTATGCAATAATACTACCTATTAAAAGCTTAATTTTATAGCCTAATTAACTACAGTCTATGAAATATATTAGTGCTATAATTTTTTCAATTGCCATTGTAATTGCTGCCTGGTTTTTGGGTGATGCCTATGTAAGTAGAGCTAATCCAGATGGAACAATATCTGTAACTGGTGCTGGTAGTGAGAATTTCACTTCAGATCTTATAGTTTGGGAAGGGCAATTTAGCCAAATGAGTCCAAATCTTGAAGGCGCTTACAACGAGCTTAATCGTGATAAAAGTACCGTTCGAAATTATCTAATTCAAAAAGGTATTAAAGAAAGCAATATCGTTTTTAATTCAGTACAAACGAATGAGCAACGAGAACAGCAGTACCAAGACGGTAATTATATCGGCAGCATTTTTAGAGGCTATGAGCTTACACAAAGTGTGAAGATTGAATCTAACAATGTCGAATTAATCGAGGGTGTTGCCAGAGAGATTACTGAATTATTAAATAAAGGAGTGCAATTTAACTCTACGCCTCCGCGCTATTATTATACTAAGATTGCCGACCTGAAGATTGAAATGATTTCGAAAGCTACTGAAGATGCTCGATTAAGAGCCGAGCGCATCGCAGAAAATTCAGGAGGAACTCTAGGCGATTTGAAAAGCGCAGATATGGGCGTTTTCCAGATTACCGGCCAAAATAGTGGCGAAGATTACAGTTGGAGTGGTGCTTATAATACGGCTGACAAAAAGAAGACCGCTAGCATTACGATGAGATTGGAATACGAGATTGACTAATTAGTAGTAGGTACAAACTAATATTAAGTTTGTTCAAAGTTCTAACCTTAATTGTTCAATTTTAAATATTAAACCAAAAAAGCTGAAAGCTCAATCATGAGCTTTCAGCTTTTTACTTTATATATTTTTGAACTATAAATTACTTCATAGATTCTAATATTTTATCGATATCATCTTCTGTAGTATCTGGATTGATAAAACAAAAACGCGCGATAGTTTCTTTTTCCCATTTCGTTGGAGTCACCAAGGCAAAACCAGAATTGTGATTTTTATATGTCCAATCGCGATATTGATCTGCTGTCCATCCTTTTCTTCTAAATAGAACTACTGATAAGCTCGATGGTCTTACCAACTCTAAATGATCAATTTCTTCTATCTTTTTAGCGGCAATTTGAGCAAGCTCGATACCTCTTTCTACGGCTTGTCTATATTTATCGGTACCGTGCATCGCTAAAGAAAACCAAAGTGGCATTCCTCTCACTCTTCTTGTTAATTGTATTTGGTAATCTGCTGGATTAAAACCTTGCGCACCTTCGTCCTTAAAAATCTCTAAATAAGCCCCTTTTTGAGAATGAGCATTTTTCGCGTGATCCAAATTCTTATAAATCACAGCGCCACAATCATAAGGTGAGAATAACCATTTATGAGGATCGATAGTTATACTATCTGCTTTTTCAATTCCGTTGAATAAATGTCTAACCGAGTTTGCTGCAAGTGCTCCACCACCATACGCGCAATCTACATGATACCAAACATTCGCCTGCTCACAAACTTCAGCAATAGAATCTAATTCATCTATAATTCCGGCATTTGTTGTTCCTCCAGTTGCTACGACTGCAAAAAGTCGTTTTCTATCTTTTTCTTCAAGCTCGTCTATCGCATTCTTAAGTGCTGCTCCGGTAAGTTTATCATCATTATTGTCGATCATCACCACATCTGCGTCAATCACTTTCGCCATGGCTTGTACTGAGCTATGTGCACCATCTGAAGTAAGTAACAAACCACGAACGCTAACATTATCAGAAGATCTTCTTCTCCATTCTTCTCTTGCAGCGACCATTGCAGAAAGATTTGCGGCCGTTCCCCCACTGGTAAACACACCAAAAGCGGTTTCTGGTAATCCGGTTAAAGAGACCATCCACTTCATAGCTTGATTTTCACAGAAAATACCTCCTGCTCCTTCCATCCAGTAAGCTCCATGAATACTAGAGGCAGAGGTTACCAAATCGAACATTATCGCTGCTCGCGTAGGTGCCGCTGGTACAAAAGCTAAATGTCTTGGATGATCTATAGGCACGCAAGCTTTTACTAAAACGTCTTTAAACATTTTAAAAGCATTTTCGCCACCTATACCTTCTGGAGTGATGGTTTCTCCAACCATCTCTAATAATTCTGATTCTTTTTTTGGAGATCCAAGCTCCGGTGTAATATTCGAGATACGATCTATGGTATATTTCATGACATCTAAAGTCATTTCAACCAGATCCATATCTATGGTATGCATTTTATTTTGATCCAAAGGTGATAATTTTAAAATGTTGTTCTAATGGGTTTAATTCAGCAAAAAGTTTCTCTAGAAGTTCCTGCCCGTAAATGGCATAAACTTCAGAAAAATTGGTTTGCCGTTCCTGTAAGCTACGATTAGGAAATAATTGATTTTGCAAATCTGCAATTCTGCTTACCTCATCTTTCAATTTTCGCTTTTGTGCTTTTAATAAGCGCTTTTCAAGATGATCTAGTCCTTTTAATTGTTTTACTTCCTGGGCTTTTACTGCTCCTAAAAAAGAATGATCTGTTTTTCCAGCTAAATCATACATTTCCTGAAACTGATTCACTAAATGTTCTTTTTGTTTGCTGAAGTCAATATCAATATTCGATATTTTACGAACCTTTCTATTAATAAGTTCATGTTGCTGAAGAAAAAGCTCTTTATTAGAAATGGCTAATTTCTCTCGCTTTTCTCTTTGCTTTTCGGTCTGAATTAATGCTGAATTCCGCAATAATAACATCGGAAAAGGCACATTTTCAGCTTCAAAATAATCTTTTAACTCCAACCAGTAAGCCAATTCGCCGCCGCCGCCAATGTAACATAGATTGGGCAATATCACTTCTTGAAAAAGCGGGCGCATCATCACATTTGGGCTAAAATGTTGCGGAGATTCCTTTAGCTCAGCTAAGATTTCATCTTGTGTCCATTCAATTTGCTTTTCATGAACGTAGAATTTATCATCTTTCTTTATAATGCGTTCTCGATAACCTTTATTCAGATAAAAAAGATTGATTTCACGTGGATTTACCTGAACGGTATAACCCAAATTGGCTAATTCTGCACTTTTTTCTTTAGTACTTTCATAAGATTGCTGTTGTAGCAATTCATTTTCAACATAAGGAGTAAAAAGCTTTTTAAGTTCTGGCTGCTGCGCGCCCATAATTACCAATCCATACGCTTTAAAAAGCTCGTTAGCCAAATAACGTGTGGCATCGGTTAAATTGTTATGCTCTAAATAGGCTTTTTTAAACAATGATTTTAGATAATCTGCATCTTGCCCGCCTCCTATTTCTGCGGAAAAAAGTTCGAAAACTTCCTCTAAACCTTCAGTAGACAAATAACCTACCGCATCAATCTCTGCTCCTTTTTCTTCTGAATTCCACTGAAATTTCTTTCCGTTTAAATTGAAATAATTAATTTCAGCAAAATCATGATCTTCGGTAGCCATCCAGTAAACGGGTACAAAATCATATTCAGGATGCTCTTTTTTAAGAATCTTAGTAAGATTAATTACAGAAATGATCTTATATAAAAAGTAAAGCGGACCTGTAAAAAGATTTAATTGATGCCCGGTAGTAATTGTAAACGTAGTATCCTTAGAAAGCGCTTCGATATTGGCCAAAGTGGATTCTGAAATTTCAAAACACTCATACTGTTTCTTTAGACTTTCAACTAAAACTTCTCGATTTTCCGAAGAAAAATGTTGTTGTTTTTCTTTAATCTGAGCTTCAAAATTTCCAATCACTGGGAAGCGATTATAAAAAGAAGCTAACTCTTCCTTTTGATCCAGATAATCCAAAATAAGTTTGGAAAAATAATTGGTTTCGGAATACGAAATACAATCGGTAGGCATAGACTTTTTTTGAGTTTGCTAAGATACCGAATGTTTAACTTTTTTGCACTAATTTTTAGTTAATTCGCCCATCTAGGCTATCTTTACTACCCTAACGATAACCCCACCATTATTTTATGAAGAATAAATTACTTTTTTACGCCTTCGTAATGTTTAGTTTTATAAGCCTTACAGCACAGGTAAAATCGCCCTCAGAATTTTTAGAATACGAACTCGGTAGCCAATTTTCCAGACATGCAGATGTAGTTAATTACTTTGAGCATATCGCAGAAAATTCAGCTTTGGTAACTTACCACACTTATGGTAAAACCAACGAAAGACGACCACTCACTTACGCGGTAATTTCTTCGGAAGAAAACTTATCAAACATCGAAGACATCAGGAAAAACCACTTAAAACAAACCGGAATCTTAGAAGGTAACCCCACTACCGATAAGGCGATCGTTTGGTTAAGTTATAACGTACATGGTAACGAAGCTTCTAGTACCGAAGCTGCCATGAAAACACTCTATAATCTGATTACCAAAAAACAAGATTGGTTAAAAAACACGGTCGTTATTATCGATCCTTGTGTAAATCCAGATGGACGTGATCGTTATGCGAATTGGTACAATCAGGTACGGCAAACACCTTTTAATACTTCCCAAGATGCTGCCGAACATTACGAACCATGGCCGGGCGGAAGACCAAATCATTATTTATATGATCTTAACCGTGATTGGGTTTGGGCTACACAAGTAGAAACCAGAAGTCGATTAAAAATCTACAATCAGTGGATGCCGCATATTCATGTCGATTTCCATGAACAGGGAATAAATAACCCTTATTATTTTGCTCCCGCAGCCGAACCTTTTCATGATATCATAACACCGTTTCAACGAGATTTCCAGACTAGAATCGGTAAAAACAATGCTAAATATTTTGATGAAGAAGGTTGGTTATTTTTCACTAAAGAAAGTTTCGATTTACTTTATCCTAGCTATGGTGACACCTATCCTACTTACATGGGTGCAATTGGAATGACTTACGAGCAAGCAGGTCACGGCCGTGGAGGATTAGGTATTAAAACCGATCAGGAACATACGCTTACTTTAAAAGATCGTATCGATCATCATTTTACGACGGGAATTTCAACCGTAGAAATGGCTTCTAAAAATGCAGAAGAACTGGCGAGTGAATTCAGCAACTACTTTAAAAATACCGACAGAAAATATGAAACTTTTGCGCTTAACGGAAATAAAGATAAAATCGATGCGCTAAAAAAATTGTTAGATCGTCACGAAATCAAATATTCCACAGCGAATTCAGGAGAAAAAATTTCTGGGTATAGTTTTACACAAAACGAAAATGGAAGTTTAACTACTACCGATCAAACACTTTTGGTAAGCACTCAGCAACCAAAAGGACATATGGTAGAAGTGCTTTTTGAACCTAAAACGAAACTTAACGACTCGGTTACTTACGATATTACGGCATGGAGTTTACCTTATGCTTATGGACTTGATGCAGTTGCGAGTTCTAAAAGTTATTCTGGAAAAAGAAATGCTGAAACATCGAAAATCAGCAATATAATAAATGCTGAAGGTGCTGGCTATATCGCAAACTGGAAAAGTATTAAAGATGCTGAATTTCTAGCGGCTTTATTAAAACAAGAAGTAAAAGTTAGATTTAGTGAACTTCCGTTTTCTTCAGAAGGAAAAAATTTTAATGCCGGGACTTTAGTAATTACCAAAAGTGATAATAAAAACTTAGAAAATTTCAACGAGATTGTAGTTGAAACTGCTAATGAATTTGAAAGAGAATTGACCGTTGCCAACACAAGTTTTGTAAGTAGCGGACCCGATTTTGGATCGCCCGACATAAAGCTTATCAGAAATCCTAATATTGCGGTGCTTCGTGGCGAAGGAACTTCTTCGCTAAACTATGGCGAAATATGGTATTTCTTTGAACAGGAACTAAATTTCCCGATAACAGCCTTAGGTACCGATTATTTAAACCGAATCGATCTTAGCTCTTATGATATTCTAATTTTTCCTGAAGGTTACTACGGAAGCGCTCTAGGAGATGCAGCGCTTAAGAAAATTAAAAAATTTGTAAATGCTGGTGGTAAAATGATCACAATCGGTAGAGCTATAGGCAATTTTGCAGGTAAAGATGGTTTCAGTATTACCCAGAATAAAGTTGAAGAAAATAAAGAAAATGCCAATACTCCAAATCTTACACCTTACAGAATGAGACAGCGTGAAAGCATTAAGAGCAATAGCCCGGGAAGTATTGTAAAAACCACAGTTGACAATACACATCCACTAGCTTTTGGATATGATAAAACATATTTCAGTTTAAAGTTGAGCAGTAGTAATTATGGGCTTCTTAGCAATGGTTATAACGTTGCTTATATGCAGGAACCTCAGGTAGTTTCTGGATTTGTAGGAAGTGAAGCCTATAAAACACTAGAAAATTCTGTTGTTTTTGCTGAAGAAAATATGGGGCGTGGTAGCATAATTTATATGGCAGATAATCCATTATTCAGATCATTCTGGCAAAACGGAAAGTTATTTTTCGCGAATGCTTTGTTTATGGTGAAATAGAATTAGAGACGCTAGAAAATAGATCTTAGAGTCTAGACAGGAATGCTGAATGCTGAATGCTGAATGCTGAATGCTGAATGCTGAAATTTAATATTGTAAAAAATGACCTTCAAAAAAATAGTTGCTTTTTTGTGCTTTTTGGCTGTTTATACAGCCAATGCACAAGAAAAGAGTTCTCTAAAAGTAAACTTTGAGAGTTTTACCTTATCAAACGGACTTAAAGTGATACTGCATACCGATCATTCTGATCCTGTGGTGGCGGTTGCGCTTACCGCGCATGTGGGTTCGGCTAGAGAGAAAGAAGATCGAACCGGTTTTGCGCATTTATTCGAGCATTTATTATTCTTAGAATCGGAGAATCTGGGCAAAGGCGGACTAGATAAAATGAGTGCAAGAATTGGTGGTTCTGGAGCGAATGGCTCTACCAGCCGCGATCGCACCAACTTCTTTCAAACTGTTCCTAAAGATGCTTTAGAGAAAATGATCTGGGCAGAAGCAGACAAATTAGGCTATTTTATTAATACCGTAACCGAACCCGTTTTAGCAAAAGAAAAGCAGGTCGTTAAAAATGAGAAACGCCAAAATTATGATAATCGGCCATACGGACCTACGATGTATGTAATTGATAAAAATCTTTATCCTAAAAATCACCCTTACAATTGGCAGGTTATCGGGAGTCTGGAAGATTTGCAAAATGCGACACTGCAAGACGTAAAAGATTTTTATAATCAGTGGTATGTACCTAACAACGTCATATTAACGATTGCTGGAGATTTTGATAAAGAGCAGGCGAAACAATGGGTTCATAAATATTTTGATGAAATTCCTTCAGGAGAGGAAATCAAAAGACAAGAAAAGCAGTTAGTAAATCTTAAGGAGACCAAAAAACTATATTACGAGGATAATTTTGCACGTCTACCTGAACTCACTATGGCTTGGCCTAGCGTTTATTCGTATCACGAAGATTCCTATGCGCTTTCAATTCTTTCAGAATATTTAAGTAGCGGAAAAAATGCGCCCTTGTATAAAAAATTAGTTGAAGAAAAAGAGCTCACCGGTTCGGTAAGAATGTATAATTACACTTCAGAACTTGCTGGCGAACTTTTACTTCAGATAAGAGCTTATAACGGAAAAGATTTGGATAGCGTTGCTAAAGCTATAAATGAAACTTTTGCTGAATTTGCCAAAAATGGAATTTCAGACAAAGATCTTAAACGAATCAAAGCGGGACAGGAAACCAGCTTTTATAATAGCGTAAGTAGCGTTTTAGGAAAAGGCTTTCAATTAGCCCAATATCAGATTTTCGCTAACGATCCTAACTTTATTAATAAAGAAATGGATAAACTTTTAGCGGTTAGCAAAGAGGATGTGATGCGTGTATTTAATAAATACATTAAAGATCAAAATTACATCGCTACCAGTTTTGTTCCGAAAGGTGAGACACAATTAGCTTTAGAAAATTCTGAACTTGCTGAAATTGAAGAAGAAAAAATTGTTGAAAATGCTGAAGAAGATTTTGATGCCTCGCAACAAGCGTCTTACAAAAGAATTCCTTCGAGCTTCGATAGAACGGTAGAACCACCTTACGCTGCTACACCGGAACTTTCTACTCCTGAAGTTTGGAAAGATTTTATGCCCTCTGGTATGCAGGTTTATGGAATTACCAATGACGAAGTTCCATTAGTGAAGTTTGAATTTCAAATGGATGGCGGACTTCTATTGGAAAATATAAACAAAACCGGGGTTTCTAATTTACTCGCAGAAGTTTTAGGCAAAGGAACTGCAACAAAAACGCCGCAAGAATTAGAAGAAGCTATTGCGCTGCTAGGTGCTGATATTCGAATAAATTCAGGTAAAACTCAAATTAGTATTTCTGGAACAACGTTAGCGAAAAACTTCGAAGAAACGATTGCTCTTGTTGAAGAAATTCTATTAGAACCCAGATGGGACGAAGAGGAATTTAAACTGGCAAAACAACAGGTGATTAGCCAACTGGAAGAAGAAAAAGCAAATCCAAACGCTATTGCAGATCTGGAATTTCAGAAATTGATCTACGGTAAAAGAAATATACTTTCTAAGAATCCTCTAGGCACAAAAGCTTCAGTAGAAGCGATAAGTCTTCAGAATTTGAAGAAATACTATAAAGAGAATTTAACGCCACAGAGAACCAAATTTTTAGTGGTTGGAGCGCTCCATAAAAATCTGGCTACCGATGCTCTAAAATCACTTTCTGCGAATTGGCCAGCGAAAAATGTTCAGCTTCCAAAATTGCCAGAACCTCAACTTCCGCAGCAATCAAAAGTTTATTTTTACGATGTTCCGGGTGCAAAACAATCTGTTTTTAGATTTGGAGCTCCGGCAATGTCTGCCAAAAACGAAGATTTTTATCCTGCTGAAGTTATGAACTACCGATTAGGTGGTGGTAGTTTTGCTTCACAACTTACTCAGCAATTGCGAGAAGGTAAAGGCTATACTTATGGAATTCGCTCTGGATTTTTTGGTGATGAATATGTTGGTCCGTTCATGATTTCAACCGGAGTTAGAACCAACATTACAGATGATGCAGCAAAGCTTGTTCAGCAGATATTAAAGGATTATTCAGAAGATTTTAATCAACATGACCTCGATGTTACTAAAAGTTATATGATTAAAAGTAACATGCGGAAATTTGAAACTTTAGATGCAAAACTGAATATGCTTAGTGAAATAAGTAATTATAACCGAGAATACGATTATATTAAACAACGCGAGGAAATAGTAAATAACTTAGGGATTCTTGAAGTGCAAGATTTGGCTAAGAAATACATTAATCCAAAACGGATGTATTATTTAATTGTTGGTGATGCTGAAACTCAACTTGAAAAATTAACAAACTTAGGTTTCGGTGAACCGATCCTTATCAATGCTGAGAAGAAATAAAATCAATAGAATAGAAAAAATAAAGCCCGAATTATTCAAATTCGGGCTTTATTTATCTAAAATCGATACGAAATAATTCCTTTTAAAAAGAACGGTGTCCCCGGTGTGAAATGAATTTCTTCTACCGGTTGCGTTTCAGAAGCTAAACGCGTAGTTGTTGCAAATTGAGTTTCGTTCCAATCGGTATCAAAAATATTCTGTATCGAAAGTCCAAAATCAAAATGGTTCCAACGATAGCCTGCATTAAAATCGAAAACTGTATAGCCTTCAGCAGTGATAGAATTATCTTCATTTGCTGGACGGGAATTCATATGTCTTGCGTGTAAACCACCGTAAACTCCTGAAGGGTGAATAATGTTTATTCCGGAAGTTAATGTAAAATCTGGCGCTAGCGGAATATAATCCTCACCGTCTGGCTCATCCTTAGATCTGGCTAAGGTACCATTAACATCAAGATCATAATTCAACCAATCAAATGGCTGATAGCGTAAACTAAAATCGAATCCTTTACGCACTGTTTTTCCGCTTGGTTCTACAACTGCCTCATCACCAACGTAAACAAATTCCTGCTCTAGATATAAATACCAAAGCGCAGTATTCAGAATTAATTTTGGCACAGGTTTCCATATAAATCCAATATCACTACCGTAAGCTGCGGGTAGTATTTCATTTCCTTCACGCTGAACTACAACTCGAGTATCGTTCGAATGGAAACTTTTACCTGACTTTAAGTAAAGCTGAACATTGTCTTTAAGGTTATATAGAATATTCAGTTTTGGACTTAAAGCGGTTTTGTTTTCAGCATTATTCGTGTATTGCTGAATAAGTCCGTCTTCATAGACAAACTTGAAATAATCTAATCGCAAACCTGGATTTAGTGTCCAATTTCCGAAGTGAAAATTTGCATTGGCAAAAACCGAATAATTTGTCTCGTTAATATCGCCGAAACTCAAAGAATCCAGAACTTCTGCCCTATTTACCGTGTGTGATAATTCGTTATTTCGACTTTGATCATTTCTAAGGGAAATTCCGGCTTCAAAATCTCCATTAAAATTATCGGTATAAAATTTATGATGATAGGTATTCGTTACTCCAAAAAGCTCCCGAGTTTCTTTTTGTTTAATTTGATCTCCGTTTTCAGGATCATTCAGGAAAAAAGTGAAATTAGAGAATAACAGAAAATCATATTTTGAATAAAATAAAGTAGTAGATAAACCAGACTGATCGTCAATCTGATATTCGTTATTTAAAATGATATTTGTTCGGCTGGTTTCTCCACCTTCAGTATCATCAATAGCACCAAACCTTGAAATTAAACCAGATTCCACTGCTCGCTGCGGAATTTGCCCGGAAGCATCCCATTCACTCGTGAAATATGAAACGATCGCTTTAAATCTATTTTTAGCTGAAAGTTGACCAACATATTTCCCCATTAAATTAATTCGGCTAAATAACTGCGGACTATCAAACGGGCCATCTGTCCCCAGGTATTCTGAAGCGATATAGGCCGATTCTTTTTCAGAATCTAATACCTTAAACATTCCTACTAAACGTTGGGTATTAAATTGCCCAATTTCAGCTTTTATTAAATTGTCATCTAATCGATCCTTAGTTTCAAAAGAAACAAAACCTGCGGTAGAAAAATTTCCCTTGTTTGTAGCATAAGGTCCTTTGCCAAAATTGACTCCGTTTACCGTTTCTGGAATCAAAAAGTGAAGATCTGCATATCCTTGTCCGTGCGCATGAGAAACCAGGTTTACCGGCATACCGTCTACACTTACATTAATATCGGTACCATGATCGATATCAAATCCACGAAGAAAAATCTGTTCTGCTTTTCCGCCACCTGCATGTTGACCGATAAATAATCCCGGCACATAACGCAATAGATCCTGAGATGAATTTACAGGATTTACACGGGTATTTATTTCAGAAAAGATACTTAGAGCATTGATTTTTGGAGCAATAACTATTTCGTCTATAAGATTCATCTTTGTTTGAAGCTTTATCGTATAAAACTCCGCTCCATTTGCCTTTAAATATTGAGTGGCAAAACCAATATGATGAATTTTAATACTATCATTTTTTTTAGCTGAAATACTAAAATTTCCCTGAGCATCACTATGCGTGTGGTGGCCGCTTTTAAGATTTAAAATATAAGCTTCGGTAATAACATTATTCTTGTCGTCTTTAATTGTTCCTGAAATGGTATTTTGACTGAAAGACACAAAAGAACATAAAAAAAACGCCACTAGGAGCGTGTAGAGTTTTAACATAAGAAGTAGATTTTCCCGCAAAAATAGGATATTCAGGCAATTCTTGAAGCTCGTAGTTATAAAAAATGACAGAATAATTATATCGCTATTTTTTCAAATGAATTATTGAATTTCATTTAATATCGCGAAGATTAGAAACATAATTTTTAGGGATCACATTTACTATGATAAAAACAAAAGCTCTAAATCGATATTTAGAGCTTTTGTTTTTCAAGAGAATTTTGAATTATCGCTCGTCTACGATTTCTAGAATCTTATTGAAAATTTCGTTATTTTCGTAAACTCCTCTAAAAAGATCGGAATACACACCATAAGAAAATACCGGAACCATAGTAGCTGTATGATCATGAGTGGTAAAATCTCCTTCAATTAGATGATTTTCGACATTTCCTTGCGGAATACTAAAACCAGAAGTTTCGTGATCGGCAGTAACAATAACCAAGGTTCCCGGATTTTTATCTGCAAATTGAATCGCTTCTGAAATTGCCTTATCAAAATCTATCCCTTCACTTACGATTCCTGAAACGTCATTAAAGTGACCGAATTTATCGATTTGAGCTCCTTCAACCATCATAAAGAATGGCATTTCAGAATTCATAAAAGTTAATGCATTTTCTACTGTTTCTGGCAAAAGATTACCACGACCTTTTAATGTTGAAGGTGCTTCCCCTTCAGCCATAAAAAATCCTAATCTATCGGCCTTGCTATTAGCGATATCATTCACACCTGGAACAATATCAAATATTTTTTGATCGGTAAAATACTTTGCGCCTCCACCGGCAAAAAATGTTAATTTACTTTTCAATAAATCCTGAGCAATTTCAGCATTCATTCCGCGGTCTTTTTGATGTGCATAAAATGCAGATGGTGTTGCTCCGGTTATTTCATCTGTAGTAATTACAGCGGTATTAAAACCTTTAGCGTCTAAGATCTCTGTTAAATTTGGTATCGATTTCTCTTCTATATTTACCCCGATAGCGCGATTATTGGTTTTTTCTCCGGTAGCTAAAGCAGTTCCAGCAGCAGCAGAATCGGTTGTAAAATCGTCTGCAGAAGATGTTTTTATAAAACCTATATTTTTTAATTGCGTTAAGGTCAGATTTCCGTTATTCGCTAAAACTGAAGATGAAATTTCAGAAAGACCATTCCCGTCTCCTATCAATAAAATGACATTTTTTACTGGCTCATGCAATCCGTCATGTTCGAAAGTAGGCTTGTAAACTTCAGCAAATAATTCATTTTTATAAACGCGATCTTTTAAAGAAAATAAGTACGAAGCACATTTAAATGGCTCATCGGTATTAATATAATTAACACCTAATTTTTCAAAAGCTTTCCAAGCCGATTTAGAATCTGGTGTTCCCCAAAATCGGAAAGGTTTATTAAAACTTTGTGCTTCTTCAATAACAGCGGTTACCTTTTGTAAATCTTCGTGAGTAAATCTTCCTTTACCATTCCAGCCGGCGTAGTTTTTATAATCTACACTAATCATAGCCACTCGATCCCATTGTTCTGATGTAAGTGGCTCTAATTTTTGATAATCGAAAGAAATAAATTCTGGATAGTTTTTATATTCTGAAGGAAGTGGTTCGTTCCCAGAAATAATAAACTCAATATTCTGATTTTCGATGATTTCAGGATATCTTTTTATTGCTTTTACAATTTGCTTTAACGTAGATGTTGCTTCTGTTTTTACATCTATCATTAATTGTATAGGTTCGTTTTTAATCACCGCAAGCTTTAAACCTTTAGCGATTGGTTTTAGATAAAGACTTTCTAGCGTGCGTTCTTCCTGAGTTTCATTTTCATGATGGGCTACAAGAAGTTTCCTATTTTTCAGAAAAACATCTGCTTCTATAGAGCTGGCTCCTGCTGCATAGGCCGTCCAAAAAGGTACTTTTTGTTCATAATCATTATGGGAATGAATATGAAGCGCTTCCTGTGCCTGAAGAACAGAAAAACCAAAAAGAAATATAAATATTGAATTGAATATTTTTTTCATAATACTAAAAAAAGGAAAGATGCTAAGTAGGGATAGCACCTCTCCATTAAACAAACTAAAATCAAACTAACACTTTACCAACCGATGTTTTGGGATATTCCTGAACCTTCGATTACAGTTGTTGGCAATGGCCAAACATGCATATATGTAGGATCGTAGTTTCTCGATGACCAAACTTCCTGAATTGTATAATCGGAATCTGGATTAGTTCTATCACTGTGAATTCGCCCGTGTAGTGGCTTGCTATAAACATCTTCGGCATCGCCCCAACGTACTAAATCGAAATGACGGTTTGCAAATTCTCCTGCTAATTCTACTCGACGTTCGTGTTTTAGGTCTTCTATAGTAGCTCCCGAAATTGCATTTAAACCAGCACGATCTCTTACTTTATTAAGTGGTTCATCTCCGTTTTGGCCTTGCATAATTAAAGCTTCAGACTTCATCAATAAAACTTCAGCAAAACGCAAGAGGGGCACATTATAAGTGGTTGATGGATCATCACCATTGCTGTTTACATTTGTTCCTATAGGAGACTCTCCTCCGAACTCATACATATATTTATTAAACTGAAATCCAGATAATGAGTTTTCTGAATAATAACTTCTGTTTTCTCCGAAATATGGAAATTCATCACCATATTTTAATATAGTCACTTCTCTACGAGCGTCATCTTCTTCAAATGACTCATACAACTCTTCGGTTGGTTGATAGTATCCCCAACCATTGTATTTACTCCATCCTTTATTTTCTAGCATTACACCAGTAAGAATGCTTCCTCCGTTTACTCCAGAGTTTACCGACCAGATATATTCACTGGTCCAGTTATTTAAATGACTGTGTAATAATCGATAATCTTGATCTGGATTATCGGTATCGATCAAAGCTCTACCCGATCCTGAATTAATTACTTTATCGGCATAAGTAACAACATCTGCATATTTACTCTCATCATATTGAGACCAGTATAAGTATGTTTTAGCGATATAAGCATTAGCCGCATCTTTATGTGCGTGACCATAATCTGCGCTAGACATCTCTGTAAAAAGTGGTAACAATTCTGCAGCCGACTCAAGATCTTTTACAATCTGCTCGTAATTTGCCTGAACGCTTGTTGGACGCTCGTAGCTTCCTGCAGGATCTTCCATATTATCTACGGTAATAATCGGGATTCCTCCATTTTCACCGTCATCACCATAACTATGTGCTAACCAGAAGTAGAAAAAACCACGCATAAAATATGCTTCTCCCATGGCCTGATTTTTCATATCCTCACTGATATTCATTTCTGGGACATTCTTTAAAATATCATTGGCTCTGCGAATCACTTTAAAAGCTCTTGGATACATATTAGCGGTATATCCTTCGTCCCCGGTACATACAAAGTTTTTCACATTGTCGGCATCGGCTTTAATACGACCGGTAATCATATCATCAGAAGCATTGATGTACCAAAAGAAACCTCGTCCAAACATTTCTGAAGTTTTCATTTCGTCATACATGCCGTTGATGGCTAATTCTGCATCATCTGCTGTTTTCCAGAAATTCCCGTAAGAAACACTTCCCTTAGACTCTACCTCGGTAAAATCATCTGAGCAGGAAGTGAACACTAAAGCCGTTATGGCTGAAAGTGCAATAGTTTTAAGTTTTATATATTTTATCATGATTTCTCTTTGATTTATTGTTGACATTAAAATGATAAGGATAAACCAACTACATATTTAGAAGACAATGGATATCTACCTACATCTAGCCCGTTGTTACCTACTTCAGGATCCATCCCTTCGTAATCGGTAATGGTAAACACATTATCAGCTGAAGCATAAATTCTTAAGGAAGAACCTTCAAAAATGCTATTCATCGTAGTTGTCGGCAATGTGTATCCTAGCGTAATATTTTTCAAACGCAGGTAAGAAGCATTTTCTAAGTACCATGTAGAATTAGTTCCGAAGTTTGAATTATCATCGCTAGTAGCTAATCTTGGAATATCAGACCCTGTATTTTCAGGACTCCACGCATTTAAAACACGATTATCTAAATTATAACCTTGTAAAGAAGCATTGTAAGTAGAATATTTGTAAGCATTAAATGCTTTTGCTCCTGAAACTCCCTGGAATAATGCACTTAAATCGAAATTTTTGTAATCGAAATTCAAACCGAAACTATACGTAAAATCTGGTAAGTAACTTCCTGAGAATTTACGGTCACCACTATCGATTTTACCATCTCCATTTGTATCTTCAAATTTGAAATCTCCAGGTTTTGCATTAGGTTGAATTAAATCACCGTTATTATTGGTATATGCATTAATTTCTTCTTGAGACTGAAATATTCCGGTTTGTGGCACCAAATAGTAAGAATATAAATTCTCTCCTACTGCAGATCTAAAAGGTCTTAAAACACCTCTCACATCATTACTATGTTGAATAAAATCGATTCCTGCATCATTGTAACCGTTTAAGTTCACTAACTCATTATCGATTTGACTTATATTACCAAAGATGTTGTAGCTAAAATCATTTATCTTTTCTGTATAAGAAACAGATAGCTCCCATCCTGTGTTTTTCACTTCGCCACCGTTTACATCTGGTGCTTCGAAACCTTGATGAGCATCAGCTAAACCTGGTATAATCATCCCTTTGGTTTTCTTAGAAAAGTAATCTGCAGTAATGCTAAGCTTATTTTTAAATAGACTAGCATCTAAACCTAAATCAAAAGATTCTGAAGTTTCCCATTTCAAATTTGAATTTGATTGGCGACCTAAATACAATCCGTTAGAATCATAAGTACCTTGCTCGCCCATTACGGCTAAACTTGTTTGCATTGGCACATCAAAAGAGTAGTAACCTACTGTATTGATATTTCCTATCTGCCCCCAAGAAGCTCTTAGTTTTAAATCGCTAAGATTGTTGATGTCTTCGATTGCCGGTAAATTAGACAAACGTACCGCTCCTGAAACCGATGGGAAATAATCTGATTTATTATCTGGAGCCAATCTGGAAGTTTCATCTCTACGAATACTCGCAGATAGATAATACGTACGATCGAAGTTATACATTACTCTACCTATGGCTGATGTTAAAACATCTTCATACACATCGGTTTGTGCAGGCTGTAGAGAAGTTGCATTTCCCATATAATGGTTAAACTCTCCTTCGTTTGCAAAACCTCTACCTTCCTGGTAATAATACTCATAATCGGTATGCTGAGAAGAATAAATTGCGGTAAGATCTAAATTATGTTTCCCAAAAGACTTCTTATAGTTTAACTGATTATCCCAGATCCAACGGTTCTCATTAGAATAACTTTGGTATAAATAATTTTGAGCATCAGATCTTCCAATTTCTGGAACTCTAGGCTGAAAACGCTTACTTTTAGTATCGGTTAAAGCATAAGAATAATTGGTCTTAAAGCTTAAGCCGTCAAGAATATCATAGTTTAAATACACGTTAGCATTCAGGTAATTTACAGGATTGCTAATCGTAGGACGTTCCAATAATGCTACAGGATTGTAAACATCACCATACGCACCACCAAAATCTGATAAACGTTGTGGCACTACACCCTGGTAAGTTCCGTCTTCATTATAAACATCTGCTGCTGCCGGCATATAAATAGCATTGATAATTGCTCCTGAATATCCATTCGAAGTATTCGTACCAACTGCTTCAGATTTTGAGAAATATACATTCTCACCAATGGTAATTTTGTCATTAAAATCATAGTCAGATTTCACTCGAAAAGAGTATCGATCTTTACTTGTACCTTTTAGTACGCCTTCTACTTTATTATACCCAAAAGAGGTTAAATAACTTGCTTTTTCAGAAGCGCCACTAATATTTGCATTCACATTATAAATAGCTGCATCTCTAAAAATTTCGTCCATCCAATCGGTACGAGTTACCGCTCCCCAAGGATTTTTCTCTGGATTGTGCGCAGATACTCTAGAAGCTCCTGCATTATCGGCTGCGGTATTGTATACAAAATTGTTTTCTTCTGCATTAAGAGGAGTTGGTAGATTATTTGCTGATTGGAAACCTGCATAAGTATCCAGATTTACACGCATCTTCCCGGTTTTTCCTTTTTTAGTTTGAATTACAATTACTCCAGAGGAAGCTTGTGCACCATAAATAGCTGCAGAAGCTGCATCTTTTAAAACACTTACAGATTCTATATCATTTGGATTTATAGGAGGTCCGTAATAAGGAACACCATCAACAACAGTTAACGGTTCTTGTCCATTCAACGTTCCTAAACCGCGAATGGTAATATTAGAAGACGAAGAAGGATCTCCACCATCTTGGGTAACTGTTACCCCAGGTAAGTTTCCTTGTAAAAAATCAGAGAAATTTGAAACCGGGCGGCTCTCTAAATTCTCCATATTTCCTACTGAAGCTACTGCTGAAGTAAGGTCTCTTTTCTCTGAAGAACCGTAACCAATAAGTACAATTTCATCTAAGGCATCAACAGATTCTTCTAAAGCAATTTCAAAAGTCTCATTACCGCTATAATTTATAGTTTGAGATTTAAAGCCTATATAACTTGAAGTGATATTTCCTTCTTCCTCGTTAACTTCTAAGAGAAAGTTACCATCAAAATCAGTAACCGTTCCGTTACCATTATTATTAGCAACAATTGTAACCCCCGAAGTGGCATCCCATCCGATTTTGAGACTACTGTTCCTTTTAGCGTGTATTGAGCCATGGCGCCCGACACACATAAAATGCTAAAAAGCAAAAACAAATAGTAATTTTTCATGTTCTTTAAATAGTTTAAGATTTTGAGCGAAAGTAGGTTCAGAGAAGGTTTCAATACTGGACTATTGTTCCAAAAAAGTTCAGTATTGATGCAAAATAGGTGCTATTTAGGTTTAAAAATTAGCAGTTTAGTTACAGTAATACTGGCATAACATTGGGCTAATCTCTTAGTAATCTTGAAGTGTATTCTGGATATGCTTTTTATAGCGCTTAGGGCTTTCACCATAATGTTTTTTAAACAATCTGCTGAAGTATTTAGGATCGTTAAAGCCACATTCAAAACTTATTTCGCTAATATTTAAGTTTCCGGTTAGCAATAAATTCTCTGCTTTCTGTAATCGAAGATTTATAATCACATCTGATGGTGATTGCTGTAGAATTTCTTTAAAAACTCGATACACTTTAGTTCTGGAAATTTCTAAACGTTTAAAAAGACTATCTACATTGAATTGGGGATTATCGAGTTCTTCTTCTATAATTTTCAGAGCTTTTTTTACCGTTTTCTCGTGCGGATTCAAAACGACATTTTCTCGATCTAGTTTTTCTGTTATACGATCTATTTTGGTTGAATATGCTTGCTTTTGCGAATTGGTGATCATTGCAATCTTCTTATTCAATAAATCGGAACTAGTTGGTAAATTAGCTATAGCATTAATGCCATTCTCGATTGCGCGTTCTTCTATAGAAAGGCTAATCGTTTCTGAAATATATAAACTCGGTATACGCTGTAATGCTGGCTGATGCAACACTTGCTCGAAATCATTTGAAAAAGGAATATTATAAATAATAATAGTCTCCACATAACATTGATGTATAGCAGATGTTATTCCGTGTAAATCATGCTCAAAAAGTAAGGCTCGATCTTTCGAATTTAATAGCTGACTTAAAAAACTAATATCGTCTTCCTCACAATAAACAAGCATATAGCTTTTATCGTCGTTATTAGGTTGCTGTAAATGTTTATATTGAAGAACTCCCGAAGCCTCCGATTGATTTTTAACTGAAGTTACAGGAATTTGTAGCGTAATTTCAAGATCTTCAGTAAATTTCACTTCAATCTCGCCACTTATTTCTTTCAGTAATAATTGAAATGCTTTGTAATACGGACTAAAATTCGTGATATTTTGCCACTCTTTTTTAAGAAGTTCACTCGAAGCCTTCAACTCAACAATCGCTTTATTCGCATGTAAACTAGTTTGTAAATGGCATTTTTCATTACTCCCAGAATATTTAAAAACTTCAATAATAAGATATCGTAGTAATAATCGGAATCGCAATACATCTAAAGCCACTAAAATATCCACAGAAATCTTAGAAAATTTATAACTCGTCTCGGTATTATATTGATTATCGCTTATTTGCTGATAAATTTTGGTAATAAAACCTTCAAAATCAATTTGTACGGGAACACTTTCTCCAAGTTCTGATATCTGATCGAGATAATCCCATTCTGAAATATCTTCGATAAGCTTCGTTAATTCATTTTCAACACTTTTGGTATCATTTTCTTCTGATTTTAAAAGTGCTACTATTTTATTCAATTTCGATTTAAAGTCTGATAAAAAGAAGGTCTGAAATTTTTCAACTTCAAAATCTTTATTTTTAACATCGCGATGCAATGCTAAAAGTTTCTCTTTTTGTTTAGCAATCTCAGCATTCTTCTGCTCTAGATTCTTATTGGCATCTACTAATTCTTTTTTCTGAGAAGCAATAACCGCAGTTCGTTCTTCTATATTTTTCTCTAACTGATTTCTGATTTTTTTTGCAACTCTATTTCTTCTAACCGAAAAGCATATTCCTATTAGAATTAGGAGTACTATGCAAGCTGCATAAAACCAAAACGTCTGATAAAATGGTTTTTCGATATGAAGCTGAAAATACTGAGTTGCCTGATCTTCCTTTTTATTGCTGGTAATTTTAAAACTATAATCTCCCGGCTGTAAATGACGATAAACAATTTCTGAATTTTTAAAAGCTTTCCAATCGGAATCTGCGCCTTCTAACTTATACCAAATAGTTTGGGGCAAGCCTGTATAGCTTATGGGAGTAATTGTCACCGCAACTGAGTTTTGATGATATTCTTTTGTAAATTCTGCGGAATAATTTTCCTTACCATCTACTTTTAGAAAAAACTTAGTTGGTTTTTTGGTATAATGATACGCATCTGGCTGAAAAAAACTGAGTCCGTTTATTCCTCCAAAAAACAAAGTTCCTTTTGCATCTTGAAACGAAGCTCCTTCAGAAAATTCTTGTGCCTGCCAGCCTTGCTCTTTTGGCAACTGCTTTATAGCATAGCTTTTTTTATTAATAAATGCGATCCCTTTGGTGGTGCTTATCCAAACTTCATTTCCGTTCGCCAATAAACTATACACCATATGGCTTGGTAATCCATCAGTTTCGGTTAGGTTTTTAGTTATTCCTTCAGAATTTTTATAAATGCTAATACCACCTAAAGTTGCAATCCACAATCCGTCATTCGTTGAATCCTGATACAAACTATACACACTGTTTCCCAGTAGTCCGTTTTCGGTATCAAGAGTTTTTAAAATTCCTTTTTCTGTTGAAAAAAATATGACGCCGCTATGTTCGGTAGCTAATACTAAAGTATCATCTTTTTTGATGAGTTGTCGAACATGAAACGATGCTAATTCCTCTTGATGTTTAAATTCTTCAAACCGTTTTGATTTTCTATTATATTTTGCAACGCCACCCCAACAGGCAATCCATAAATCAACTGAATCTTCAAAAAAGGAGTAATTTCTATTCGCGGGAAAGTTTTCAAAATCTTCAGCGCTAATTAGCGAATATTGGTGATTTTCAATCTTAATAATTCCGGCATAAGTTCCTACCCAAATAATTCCTTCTGAATCGGTATATAAACTCCGAATCCTGTTCCAGTCT
Source organism: Zunongwangia endophytica (assembly GCF_030409505.1). Lineage (NCBI taxonomy): Bacteria > Pseudomonadati > Bacteroidota > Flavobacteriia > Flavobacteriales > Flavobacteriaceae > Zunongwangia > Zunongwangia endophytica. The sequence continues at coordinate 1,764,446 of NZ_JAUFPZ010000002.1, forward strand.
GAATTCAGCAATGCTTCTTGAATCGAAAACGGAACGTAGCAATTTGTTTTCTTGCTGAAATAAAATAATCCATGATTGTAATAGCCAAGCCAAACCGATCCTGATTGATCTTTGGTGATTCCTCGAATAGTTTCGTTTGGTAAATGCGGATATCTTTTGGGATGCGGAGTAACCGTGGTAATTTGCTCGGCTCCGCGATAGGTCATACTAATACCACCATCCTTATGCGCCAGCCAAATATTCCCAAAATCATCCTCATAAAGCTTTTCGATCTCGTTACTGGCAAAACTGTAGGGCGAATATGGATCGTAAGTGTATTGTGTTATTTGTTGATTATTGAGATTTTGTGGTGTGTTCGCAATAAAAAACAATCCATTTTTTCGAGAAGCATACCAAATATTTCCTTCTCTATCTTTTAAAACATCATTAACTAAAACATTAGGAAATTGATCTTCTAAAAGTTTTTGTAAAGGCTTGTAACTATTTTCCGTTTGCAGTGCTGCTCCAGAAATTGCTTGAAAATGATTATTCTGCCAAGCGAAATAGCTATTCGATGTTTTTACGGCTATTTCTCCAGATTTTGTTAAGCGAAGATTTTCTGCATTTTGATCTAATTTGAAATTTTTAAAAACTCCGTCCCCCTGATAATATGAGATGGAATTATTATCATTCAACATCCAGATACGACCGTTTTTATCTTTCTTGAACGCCAGAATTACGTTGCCGGCAATACTTGTCGAATCCTGAAATTGATGCTTAAAAACCTGAATTTGATTGCCATCATAAACATTTAAGCCGTCCCAGGTGGCAATCCAAAGTCGGCCATCTTCATCGCTAATAATATCGTTTACAGAGTTATTTGATAAACCTTCATCTGTAGTTAAGGTTTTAAACTTCATTTGTTGTGCCAGCAAGGTGTGTGAAAAAAGCACGAACAGTAAAGCAATTTTAGTAGGGATTATATGCTTCATCATAGCGCGCGAAAGTAATCTCACATAGCGAATTTCTCTTTATGTCTTTATTAAGCATTGATCTCCAATATTAAGAAATAGCTAAAAATTAAGGTTTCAGTAAAACTCGTTTCAGCAATTAGAAACACGCTCAAATAATTCAAATTTGAAAATATAGTAAAAACAAAAAGCGCTAACCTTATCAGATTAGCGCTTTATAAAATTCAGAATCGTTATTTAATCCTGATATTCTTTTTCCTTTTCTTCGTAATATTTTTTTAGTGTAAAAAAGGCTTTTTTCTTATTTCCTTCATTATCGATTAAACCTTTACGATTCCAACCTTCCTGATATTTTGGATTGTTACGTTTTGGAGACCTAAAATCGACCAGAATCCAAGGAGACAATCCCATAAAATTATCTGGCATTTGCTCCATCATCTTCAACGTTTCTTCGTAATACCATTCCTGAAATTCCTCGCTCCACCTTGTTTCTTTATCGGCATGAAAACCAGATTTGGCTCCCGCACCGGTTTCACTAAAAAATAGTGGCTTGTTATATTTTGTTTCCCACTTAGAGTTCTCTTTTGCGCCAGGCAAGTCTCCATACCATCCCAAATATTCATTAACCGACACGATATCTGTATATTCCCCCAATGGATCATCAATAAAATTAGTACCTCGATTGTAACGAACCTCGAGCGCAGCCGAAATTAGTCGTGTACTGTCCATTTTTTTAGCATCCATAACCAACTGTTTCATAAAGTCGTTTCTGGCATCACTAAGCGGAGTTTCATTACCCACAGACCAAATGATTATCGAGGCTTTATTTTGATCTCTAACAATCATTTCTTCAAGCTGTTTTTGGGCTTTTCCCAGTACCTTTTTATTTTCAAAATCAATCGTCCAATACACTGGTATTTCACTCCACACTAAAATTCCGAGTTCATCTGCTGCTCTCGTCATATATTCATTATGTGGATAATGAGCCAACCTGACCATATTTGCATTTAGATCTTTAACCCAACCAAATAATTTATTAGCATCGTCCATACTATTCGCACGGCGAATTTCAGGAGCTACTTCCTCATGCAGACTTATACCGCGCATAAAAATCTCCTTACCATTCAGTAAAACTTCTTTTCCAGAAACTTCAACTTTTCTAAAGCCGATCTGGTCGGTCAAAGTTGTTTCTCCCAAAGTAAATTCAACTTCGTAGAGCTTTGGATTTTCAGGCGACCATAATTCAATTTTTTTAGCATCAAAACTAAATGAAGCTTTAGAATCACTAATATCAATTTTCTCTTTTAAGCCAATTTCAGGAATTTCAATAGTAACTTTTTCCTCGGAAGAAACATTTAATTTAATGTGTCCTGAAAGCTTGAATTTTTTACGCTTTATAGATTTTTCGATATCCTGATCCTGATCGAGTTGTAATGCATATTGCTGAATAAAATTTTGTTGCGTAATCACTAATTTGACGTCTCGAGTTATTCCGCCGTAATTCCACCAATCGGTATTTAAAGTAGGAATTTCGTCTTTGTGGCGTTTATTATCAACTTTTACGACTAGAAAATTCCCTTTTTCCTGAAGTAAATCACTAGGCATTTCAAAATTAAAAGGCGTAAAACCACCTTTATGCATGCCTAATTTTTTTCCGTTTAAATAAATATGTGCTTCATAATTTACCGCGCCAAAATATAGAAAAACATGCTCATTTTTTGCCAATTCCGGTTTATCAAACTCTCGCTGATACCAAACCGTTCCCTCGTAATATTTAAAAACATCGTCTTGCGAATTCCAATCTCCCGGAACCTCTATCGAGTATTTATCGCTATACCCATGCTCTTTTCTGTCGGTTTTTTGATGCGGATTTGGATTATTCCAGTAAGCCTCGGCATCCTTTTCTCCTTTCTCTTTATAACGATAGTTATAGAAACCCGTTTCGTATGGATCGATGATATAATGCCAGGTACCATTTAGGGAAATCTGTTCTCTATTTTGAGTATTTATAATTAGATCTTCCTGTGCAAACCCAGAGAATGCTATTAGTAGTAATCCAACCGTGAAAAGTTTTCTAAACATCATTTAAATTAAGATTAAAGTAGACAACAATTTAGCTTAGCCTTTGGCTTAAACTTATTAAATGTAAAAAATACGGTTTATAAATAAAAGAAAGTCAGCCTCTTTATTAATTTTTAATTGTGGGAATAAGTATTTTCATCACCTGAAAAGATTAAAACCTCTTAGATTTAGGTTGAAACAAAAAAACCGCTAAGAAGATATCTTAGCGGTTTTTTATAAGATGCAATTCTTTATTCTAAGCTAGAAATTGATCTAAAGCTTCAGTGATTTCGTGATCTCCTTTACTCATTTCAATAATTTTTCCAACTGATTTTGGATTGTTCAGTACTGCCAAAACTGTTTCAGCAACCGCTTCTCTAGGAATTTCAGTAGCTACACCATCAGGACTTTTAGCCATTGTAACTTTTCCCGCTTCCTCATCGTCGGTTAATGCCACAGGACGTAAAATGGTGTAATCTAAATTACTACGCTTTAATTCCATATCTGCATAATGTTTTGCCGTGTAGTACGGTTTCATGCCGTCCACTTTCCCCCAGTAGGAACGATCGTCGGTATGCGATGCGCCCACCATTACAAAACGCTTTACGTTATGTTTGTCTGCCTGATTGATGGACTTTATAGCACCGTCTAAGTCTATTTCGATTGTTTTATCATCACCTGTTTTTCCGCCAGATCCTGCAGAAAAAACTACCGCATCATAATCTTTAATAACTTCTCCTATAGCCTCTGGAGTATTTTCTAAACTTTCGACAACCGTAGCGACACCCATATCCTCAAAATAAGAGCGTTGTTCTGGTTTTCTAATAAATGCCGTTGGCTCAAATTCTTTAGAAGCACTCATCTTTTTAGAAATTCTTTTTCCCACATTTCCGTGTGCTCCAATAATTAAAACTTTCATATCAATTTTTCTTTTTTGTTTATTTTCAATGTAATTTTTCTTGAAGGATTTTTGACTTAAAATTCTATTAAAACTGAGGTAGATAGAGAATATTAACTCATTATTCTAAAGCTTTATTAGAGAAATGTTAGCGCTTGAGATTAGGCGTAATTTAAATATGTGATCTTTGGTTTCTAGATTCTAGGAAGATATCTATCCCTTTTTAAAGTACTTTATTCAAAAAATAAATCGAAATTACTTAAGAATTTTAATCCTATTAAATTTCAGAAAGAAATAATCTTTGTATATTTATATCGTAAACGATTTAATCTTAAAAGATTTAAAATATGAAAACTTCATTATTTCAAAATATAATGCGTGTACTTTTGGGTAGCATGATGACCTTTGCGGGGATTGGTCACCTTACTTTTCAGCGAGGAGAATTTCAGGCTCAAGTACCAAGATGGTTGCCAAACTCACCAGAATTTATGGATATTATTGTACTGGCCTCTGGAATAATGGAAATCTCATTGGGATTATGCCTTATATTCTGGGTAAGTAAAAAGGTGAAAATCGGTATTTTTCTAGCGATATTTTATGTATTAATTTTCCCCGGAAACATATCTCAATATACCAACGGGATCGATGCATTTGGATTAGATACCGATCAAAAGCGATTGATTCGTTTATTTTTTCAGCCTGTCCTTATTCTTTGGGCATTGTGGTCTACAGGAGCATTAAAATACCTCTTGAATAAGCGAAAATCTTAATAAGATTAATTAGGGTAAATTATAAACCAAAAAAACCACCTTCTGAGGTGGTTTTTTTAGTTTAAATATTTTGCGCTTTCAATTAAGCTTCACAACTCGAACAGTTTACAATGTTCGAAACGAATTCTTTAGAAACACTCTGGCTTCTTTGATAATATAAGGTTTTTACTCCTAATTTCCAGGCTTCGATCATTAACTGGTTTACATCTCTTACCGCTACTCCCGCAGGAATATTAAGATTTAAACTTTGTGCCTGATCGATAAACTTCTGTCTTACCGATGCTTGCTGAATAATCTCTAATTGACTAATCTCTTTAAAAGTTTTAAAGATATCTTTTTCCTCCTGAGTGAGCGTTTCCAAATGCTGAACACTACCATGATTCAACATAATACTTCTCCAGGTATCTTCGTTGTCCAAGCCTTTTTCTTCAAGTAATTGCTTCAGGTATTTGTTTTTACGCATAAAGTTACCTTTAGCAAGTCCTGCTTTATAGTAATTACTACTGAAAGGTTCGATTCCTGGTGATGTTTGTCCTAGAATTGCTGAAGATGAAGTTGTTGGCGCAATTGCCATTAAGGTGGTGTTTCTTAAACCATAGCCTTTAAGTATTTCGGGCTCTCCATAAATAGTTGCCAGTTCTTTACTCGCTTTTGTAGCTTTAGCACTGATATCTTCAAAAATCTGATGCGTTAATCCTTTAGCTCGCATTCCTTCAAAAGGAATTCTGTTTTTCTGCAAGTAAGAATGCCATCCCATAGCTCCTAATCCAAGTGCACGGTGATTTTTGGCGAAACGATTTGCAGAAGCTAAATAATGATTTCCTTCAGTTTTAGCAATAAATTCCTGTAATACTCCGTCTAAGAAATAAACAGCTAGTTTAACCGCTTCAGTATCTTTCCACTCATCATATAATTCAAGATTCATAGAGGATAAACAACAGATAAAGGATTCGTCTTCCGTAGAAGGCAAAGCAATTTCAGAACAAAGATTACTAGAATGTATAGTTCTGTTTTTATCCTTATAAACCTGTGGCTTAAATCGGTTAATATTATCTTTAAATAAAATGTACGGTAAACCTTTTTGTTGGCGACTTTCTAAAACTTTAGCCCAAATTTCACGTTTTTCACTATCACCTTCAATCATCTCTTGCATCCAGTAATCTGGAACACACACACCGTTAAATAAATTCTGAATAGGATTCCCGATATTCTTGATTTCCAAAAACTCTTTAATATCTGGGTGATCGATATCTAAATAAGCAGCAAAAGCTCCACGACGCACACCACCCTGAGAAATAGTATCCATAGCAGTGTCAAAAAGCTTCATAAAACTTGTTGCTCCACTACTCTTCCCATTATCAGTAACAGCACTTCCACGACCACGTAATTCACCAAAATATCCAGATGTTCCTCCACCAATTTTGGTTTGCATGATCACCTCGCCAAGTTTATGCGTAATTCCTTCAATATTATCTGGTACATACACGTTAAAACATGAAATTGGTAATCCACGTTCGGTTCCCATATTTGCCCAGATTGGAGAACTTAAACTCATCCAACCACGCTCTATCATTTCAATAAAAGCTTCAGCAAGTTCTGGTTTGTACAATCTTTTTGCAGAAGCGTTTGCGATACGCTCGATAGCAGATTTTACCGTTTCTCCTTTTAATAAATAGCCACGATTTAAGATCTGCTGACTTTCGTCATTAAGCCACCAAAGTCTTTTGTTTTTAGGCTCGTCTGCAATTAGAGGCTGAGTTTGTACGTTTGTCGTCATGGGAATTTCAGTTTTAATGTTTGGCGCTTATTTAAAAAAGATCTGATGCTGTAATACTTTTATCGTGCTTGGTATAATCTACGGGACGTCTTGCAAAGAAATCATCTAAACTATTTGCAAAAACTTCTTCTTCGAACCACAACATTGGCTGATATTCAGCTGCACTAATGTTGTATAATTTTGGAAGTCCGATGCTTTTTAAACTATCATCTAAACGGAATTTCATAAAATCCATTAGATTCTTTTTATTGATATTCTCTAGTTCTCCGTTTTCAAAAATCCAATCTAAAATCTCTCCCTCTACTTCTATAGAAGTTTTGATGATGTCATTTAACTTCTGAATCATTTCTTCATTGAAATAATCTGGATATTCTTCACGTATCTTGTTAATAATGTAGATCCCTGCATTGGCATGAATTTGCTCGTCTACTGAAGTCCATGCGATAATATTACTCACATTCTTCATCACTCCTTTAAAACGATTAAAGGATAATACGATCGCGAATTGACTAAAAAGCGATACATTTTCAATTAAGATGGAGAATAATATTAAAGACGATACATAATCTTTAGGATCGTCTGCATTGGTATGCTCTAGCGCTTCAGATAAATACTCAATACGTTTTTTGATCGCAGGTACTTCTACAACATTAGCGAATTCATTACTATATCCTAAAACTTCTAAAAGTCTTGAGTAGGCCTGTGAATGTCTAAATTCACATTCAGCAAAAGTACTTCCTAAACCATTAAATTCTGGTTTTGGTAAGTGTTTATAAAGATCACCCCAAAATGATTTTACGGCAACTTCAATTTGTGCAATAGCCAACAAACTTTTCTTAACAACATCCTTTTCACCTTCATTTAGATAAGTGTGAAAATCCTGCACATCAGCTGTAAAATCTACTTCAGAATGTACCCAAAATGATTGATTAATAGCATCTGTAAAATCTAGAACTCCGGGATACTCGAAAGGCTTATAATTTAGCCGCTTATTAAAAATACTCATACTGCTGTTGTGTTAATAATGGAACAAAGATCAAAAGCATAAACACTTATGGTAGGATTTATCACAAATTCTCATCGAAAATCTGTAAAAGTAGGTATCCATGACCATTACTTTTTATGCGAAAGCAAAAGTCATTGAAACGAAGAAAAGGTATTCTGGCTTATTAGCAGGGCTAATTTACAGTATATAAAAGCTCATGATTTGCACATGATTCCTTCAAAAAACTTAATAAAATTTCGTTCAATAATCTCATGTCAAAACTACGATCTAAGAAGACATATTTTAGAAAAAATCTATTATAGTTATTCACAATTTTGTAAACAATTTCGAAACTACTGATTTATAAAGTTTTACATTTTATTTCGTAATTAATTGAAAATTAAAAAGTTAATTTTTTGATAAGACCAAATTGTTTACAAAAAATATAAACTTTTAAAAATAAAACATTGAAAACTAAACCGGTATAAACAATCTAAAAACGGGAAGAAAGACACTTAAATATTGGCGCAAAGATAGCAAAAGGCAGTTTTAATAAACCCATTTTTTTATAATTATATTGAAAAAATTTACGAACCTATTTTAAGATAGGAAGAATAGCTGCATCGCTTTCGATTTCCAGCTTTAAGATCTTAGCTACTGTTGGAGCGAATTGAGCGGTATAGTATTGATTTTCTTCTTTCAATTCTCCCATATTTTTAATGTTAGCACCAAATGCCGCAATCCAGGTTTGATTAGAATTAGGTATAGATTGGCCGTGATGTTTCCAATTATTATCTGCTGTAGTACCAGTACCGCGCCCGTGATCGGTAGTTATTAATATCGAAGTTTTACCTTTATAATAATTATCATTGCTTATATATGTCCAAATTTCTTTGATCATATCATCTGTTCGCCTGGCGGATGTTAAATAATGATCGTAGCGGCCATCATGTGCATAATCATCTGTTTCTCCATAAGCTATGTACAAAATATCAGGTTTTTGATGTTTTAAAGCCTCCATAGCATAATTATTAGTAAACACATCAAACCGAACTCCGCCCCACCGCTTTGGAGTTTCCTTCTGAATTTTATCTAAAAACAATTCTTTAGCAGATGGGTCTTCAGCCAAAGATGATCTGTACCCAGCATTTACCGGCAAACCGCTTCGTTTCTCATTCAGTATAAATGGAAAAACATCCCAACTTCCAAAGGCCAACACTTTTCCGCTAAATTGATCTGTATTATTCGCAATCTCTAAAAACGTTTTATTAGGATTGTAGATTTTATCATTACCTTTTATATTGGTATCATCTGCTTTACCGGTTAATATCTCGTTGTAACCAGGAAATGATACCACTCTTGTATTTGTTAAGTTTACCTTATTATTTTCTCTTCGATTACCAAGCATAACTCCATTTTGTGCAATGTGGTTCCAAAAAAACGGGAATAATAATTCTCTTCGTTTCTCTGGAGTGTCAGCCCAAAATTGGTTGTTTAAGCCTCTAATATTATCTACAAAGTCTTCATTATTTATAAAAGTAGAATCGGCACCACCAAATAACTCTTGCCAGCGCAAACCATCCAGCGTGATTACAATCACTTTATCGTCTTGCTGTGCTTGGCAAAATTGTGTGTACAGAATGAAAGTGGCGGCTATTAATTTTAAACTTGTTTTCATAATATTAGTTAAGAGCGCTAAAATACAACCACAAATTACTCAATGGAATACCGTAGTTTAAGAAAACAATAATTTTTAAGATTAAATTATTTACTATCATTGTAAGCTTAAGAAAGGAGCTTATTACGAATTGAATTCCAAATACTTAAAAATTCTAATGTCATTTTAATCTCGATCCAAAGTATTTTTAATAACTGCATTCTATATTCGCGTTTTATTTCAAAAATCAGTTAAAATCAAAAGAATTTGAATGAACGCAACTTTTGATTAATTTTAAAACTTGATTTCAATATAAATCTTTAGATAAAAAAACATACCTAAATATATGGCCAAAAGTTCAATTTCCCCCTGGAAGAAATTATTTCATCTTCTTCAATTGGAAAGGCGTGATATTCTAAATGTTTTATACTACGCGATATTTGCCGGACTTATAGGACTTACGGTTCCTTTGGGAATCCAAGCAATTATTAACTTAATCCAAGGAGCCCAGGTTTCTACTTCCTGGATTTTACTTACAGGATTGGTGACTACTGGTGTTGCTTTTGTGGGTGTTTTACAGGTGCTTCAATTAGACCTTGTTGAAATTATACAGGAGAAAGTCTTTGCTAGAATTTCTTTTGAATTCATCTATAGATTCCCCAAAATGCGGGTTAGAGAATTAGAAAACTATTATCCGCCAGAACTTGCAAATCGCTTTTTTGATGTTTTAACCTTGCAAAAAGGACTTCAGAAATTACTATTAGAATTTCCTGCTGCAGTTATCCAGATCATATTCGGGCTTTTACTACTCTCTTTTTATCATGCGTTTTTTATCGGGTTTAGCCTTTTGCTACTCATTTTAATTTTTGTGATTTTTAAATTCACATTAACTAAAGCGCTAAAAAGTAGCATTATGGAATCTAAAAAGAAATACCACGTGGCTTTTTGGATTCAGCAAGTTGCCGGGAATTTTAGAATTTTTAAAACATTCCCCGACGAATATGAGCAGAATAAAAATAACAAACTAGTTACTAAATATCTCGACGAAAGACAGAATCACTTTAATACCGTAAAAAATCAATTCAAATTAATGGTTGCTTTTAAGGTAATCGTAACCTTGGGCCTATTATTGATTGGTGGTTTATTGGTGTTGAATCAACAAATGAATATTGGGCAATTTGTTGCTGCGGAAATTATCATTGTGATGGTTATCAATTCAGTTGAAAAAATTGGGTTTAGCCTGGAAACTATTTACGATATGGTAACCGCGGTAGAAAAGCTTGATGAAGTAATTTCTAAAAAATTAGATAGAAAAACGGGGATCAATGAAAATGATATTCATCTATTCCCTATCAAAATCGAAGGATTACATATTGAAAAAACTGTAGTTCCAGATTTGGTTATTAACCGAAGTGACAGAATTAATCTTGTGGGCTCTGAAGTTGTAATCAATGATTTTTTCCATTATTTATCTGGGATGAAAAAAACGCATAAAGGGCGCATATACCTAGATAAACAAGAAATTGCAAATATAAATATTGATAAATACAGGGATAATATAGGATTACTATTTAATACCGACAGTATTTTTGAAGGTACCATTTGGGAAAATCTTACGCTGAGTAACCCTAATATGAGTTCAGATCGGGTATACGAATTGCTGGAAGATTTCAAAATTATCGATCACGTGAACACATTACCAGAATCTTTAAATACGTATGTTTTCTCCGGAAGTAATAAAATTGGTGCTAAAACAGCCAAGAAGATCTGTCTAATACGAGAATTATTAAAAAAACCTGAAATATTGATGATCGAGAAAGGATTTATTCTTTCTAAAGAAGATTTGAATGCCTTAATGAAATGTGCAGAAAAAGAAAACACCTGTATATTCCTGGCAGACGATAAAGAAGATATTGAAGGTTTTGAGCCACTATTTTTAAAAAGAAAATAAAATTATATATAAATGATCAATCTTTCTAATACAAAATTAGGCGGAAAAGTAAAGTTTGAAGACTTTAGTGCTTTTTCACTGATCGTGAAAAGAAGTCATCACAAACTTCTTTCCAGGATTTTGTTAGGAACTTTTGTGTTTTTACTCATTCTATTGTTTTTCCCCTGGACACAAACGATAAGCAGTAGAGGTTTTGTAACCACCCTAAAACCCGATCAAAGACCGCAGACGCTCCAATCCCCTATTCCCGGACAAATACAAAAATGGTATGTTCAGGAAGGTGATTTTGTAAATAAAGGCGATACAATTTTACATATTTCTGAAGTTAAAAATGAATATTTCGATCCGCTTTTAGTCGAAAGAACCGGTGACCAGTTAAATTCTAAAAGTGGTTCCCTGCAATCCTACGGACAAAAAATTGAAGCCTTAGAACGCCAAATGCAAGCGGTAAAACGTGAGCGAGAATTAAAATTAGAGCAAACCCGAAATAAAAGAAAGCAAGCTCAACTAAAAATTAATAGCGACAGTATATCTTTAGAAGCCGCTATAGTAAATTTAAGTATTGCCGATCGACAATATAAACGTATTGCCGAGCTTTACGAAGAAGGACTAAAGTCCAGGCTAGATCTGGAAACCAAACAATCGAAATTCCAAGAAGCGCAAGCCAAAGTAATCGATTTGGAAAATAAACTCCTAAGTAGCAAAAATGAGTTACTAAATGCAATAATGGAGGTAAATCGTATTGAAGCTAATTATATAGATAAGATCAATAAGATTGAAGGTGAAATTTCTACGGCTAATTCTTCGCGATTTGATGCTGCTGCCCAGGTTTCAAAGTTGGAAAATTCACTTTCCAATTATCAGATTAGGAAAAACATGTTATACATCCGTGCGCCGCAGGACGGATATATAAACCGTGCATTAAAACAAGGTATTGGAGAAACCTTTAAAGAAGGAGAGCAATTGGTGACCATAATGCCATCTAATATCGATATTGCAGTAGAAACTTATGTTCAGCCAATAGATCTGCCATTATTGAATATTGGAGATCATGTAAGAGTACAGTTTGATGGATGGCCGGCCATTGTATTTAGCGGATGGCCAAATGCCTCTTATGGAACTTACGGTGCAAAGGTAGTTGCTATCGAGAATTTTATTAGCGATAATGGCAAATATCGAATTTTACTTTCCCCAGATAATAATGAAAAAGATAAGCATGCCTGGCCAAAAGCATTAAGAGCAGGATCTGGAGCAAGAACACTCGCGCTACTTGACGATGTACCTATTTGGTACGAATTATGGCGAAATCTAAACGGTTTTCCTCCAAACTATTATACTAGTGAGGATAAGCAAAAAGACGGAAAGAAAAGTGACTCCAAAGATGCTAAGAAGTAATATGCGAAAGTTTATTTGTCTTTTTTATTTTTCAATTTTTGGTGTTTTCTTCGGAAATGCTCAAGAGAAAGGGTCTGAAATATTTACGCTGCAGGAGTTTTTAGCGATGGTAAAACGCTATCATCCAATTGTTGCTCAGGCCAATTTAGATCTATCTGCTGCTGAAGCAAAATTGCTTAAATCTCGAGGTGCTTTTGATCCTAAATTAGAAGGCGGAGTTAAAGAAAAAAACTTTAAAGGAACGGAATATTATTCCTTGTGGAATGGAACTTTTAAGATTCCTACCTGGTATGGAATTGATTTAAAAGCAGGATACGAGCAAAATGAAGGTTATTACTTAAATCCTGAGCATACCACTCCAGATGATGGATTATGGAGCGCTGGTGTGAATGTAAGATTAGCTCAGGGACTACTTTATAATGAAAGAATGAATAGCCTAAAACAGGCTAAAATTTTCAGAAGACAATCTGAAGTTGAACGTGATATTCAGATCAATCAAGTACTTGCTGATGCTGCAAAAGCTTATGCAGATTGGGTGTATTACTATCAAAATACTTCGGTTTACGGAGAATTCCTGGATAATGCTATAATAAGATTCGAAGGGGTGGCAACATCAAGTCGATTAGGAGAAACACCTGCCATCGACACAGTAGAAACCATGATTACTGTTCGCAGTAGAAGATTAGACTTAAAGCAAGCTGAGCTGAAATTACAAAAAGCGAAATTAGCGCTAAGCAACTATTTGTGGATTGAAGAAATTCCTATTGAACTGGAAGATCGCATGCGACCAACTCCAGAAATTACCGATTTTTCAGCTGTTCTCGGAATCAATAATTTATTAGGAAATGCTACTGAAGTTGATGACCATCCTAAAATACAATCTTTAGAATTCGATATAGAAGCCTATGATCTTGATATTCGGCTGCGTCGTAATAAGCTTTTACCAAAAATAGATGTGGAATATAACTTCCTTTCAGAAGAGATAGATGATCCAGATTATATCAATGTAAATAATTACAAGGCCGGCGTAAAAGTTAGCTTTCCTTTATTTCTACGGAAGGAACGCGGTGATCTAAGATTGGCAAAAGTCAAAAGAGAACAGGCAGAATTTAAAATAGCTGAAAGTCAGTGGAAATTAAGTAACAAGATAAAAGCGACCGAACGTGAGATTATAAGTTTGGAAGAACAATCAATTATTGTTTCGAATATTGTGAACGAAAGTCAAATTATGGTCGAGGCTGAAAAGCGTTTATTCGAAATGGGAGAAAGTTCAATTTTCTACATTAATACCCGAGAAAACAAATTAATCGACGCGATATTAAAAAGGAATAAGATCATTAATGAGTTGAATCTTGCCACTGCAAAACTCTTCGAAACACTGAGAATTGAGTATGATTGAGATTGTTAAGAGCTAAGACATATTTGATTTGTTTTCTCTACTAATTTTGTTGTCTATTTAATTAATGGTTCTCACTATTTGTATTTATTTTTGAAACAATGAAATCTCCATAGTTATTACTTGAAAATAATTATTAATTTTCGGCGATTAAACAACAGGCTAAACATAATTAACATATTAAAATTAAATCGTGACTCACACAATAAGCAGCAATCAAATCAATTAAATAAACACCATCTTGGCAATTCTTTTCTCTTCACTAATAGAGTTAATTACCTGATTTACGCTCCAACGTTTTAAAATTTTCTTTCGAAACTTTATTCTTCCAAATAATCTTTCAACTCTTCTTTTAACTTCTTATAAGACTTTAATTTCTGTTTTAATATATCTTTTTCCGAGTAAGCATCTCCTATTGAATTTGGAGTATCAAAGTTATTAGATATTATTTCAATGGAAATCTTATCTCCTTCATGTAAATTATTCTTGTACCAATCAGCGTATTGATGCGTATCAGAGTTTAATCCACTAATTGAAATATTTAGTTTTTCTGAGTCATGATTTTTTCTTCTAATAGAATCTAAAATACATGTAACAATAGAATTTTCATTCTCAAATCCTGCTCGACATATAGTTTTGTTATTTATACTAACTTGAAAACCGAATATTTTTTTCATATAAGTTCAGTTATTTTTATTGATAAATAGTTAAATATGCTAGCGCAACCTAGTATCAGTATCAGATTTCTGCATCATTTTACTAAAAACCAGATACAAAACTCCGCAGCAAATCCAGGCCGGGAGGGTTACGAAGGATAAGAAAACATCAAATTGAACGGAGATAAAGTAGAAAACACCAAAGCTAATGACCCAGGCCCAAAATACCGCTTGGCTAAATTTAGTTCCAGACTTTTCAGCATAGAACGATTGTATACCGAACTTTTTTCCGAAGAAATATTCAAAGACGATAATAGCGCCTATAGGTGCTAATATGAATCCGTAAAGCGCTACAAAACCTAATAGTTTCATTGCAAACGCAGGGAATAATCCGGCAATGGTAGCTACCGTTCCGGCAATAATAGTTACCCAAGCCGTAGATACTTTTGGGATGATGGCCTGAAAAGCTAAACCTGCACGATAGATTGTTGGGTTTGCGGTAGTCCAACCGGCTAAAACGACTGCTATAATTCCGAAAACTCCGATAGCATTATAAGCTAATGGCCCGGGAGCTACCGATGGTGCTTCTCCACTTGCTAAGATAGCTTGGGCTTCGGGAGATTTTAGATAAACAGCGTACAATAGTGCTGCTGCTATCCAGGCAATATAATGACCGATGTAAATTCCAGCAGCGGTGGTCCAACCTGCTCTGGCTTTTTTTGCAAAACGAAATACCGATAGATCGGACATTCCTATATGCATTGCCGCATTAGCAAACCAAGACCATAAAAACACGTGCCAAAATGTATATTTAATCTGACCGGGAAATGGTTCACTTCCTTCGCCCCAAATATTCCAGAAATCAGAAAAACTATGGACATCTAGATTTACTAAAGAAACAATGCCACAGATAATAAATGCCAATACAATAATCGGACTCATCCAATTGGCAGCTTTAGCCACCGTACTGTAACCTTTTGCCGCAATGACCGAAATTACTGCACCGATGACTAAAACAATAATTACCCAAGTTGAACTATTGGGCATTGTATCGGTGAGTTTTGGCATTTCCATATCAAAAGGCACACCTACTGCAGTTGCAGAAACGGTGATCATTGCACCGGCAAGGAAACAAAATAATATTCCGTTAGCGAGATTATAAACGGTGACTAAACGTTTTCCGCATATTTTTTCTAAGTGATAGTATAATGTATATCGAAACTTTGTACCAATTTCAGCCGTTAAGAAGCGCCAACTTAACACGGCCATTAAATTCCCTAATAGCAACCCAATGATCAAGTCGAAAGCACTTACTCCGGTGGTCAAAAAAAGCGGACCAATAACGAATTCTGTTCCTGCTGCGTGCTCGCCAGCGTACATTCCCAAAAAGCTTTTCCAATCTTTTAGACTACTTTCAGGAACTCGTTGACGTTCATATTCTCCAGATACAGATTCGGTAATGACTTCGTTTTCTATTTGTGCTTGACTCATTTACTTTAAGCTTTTAGCGCTCAGCTTATAGCTGTTAGCTTTTTTTAATACTATTTTTTATTTTAAACACGGTAATTCAATCGATTTAGTTGAAGTTTCAAACCTTTAGTTTATTTCGTCTTTCTAAACTTGTTTCAGAATTTCATCCGAGCTTAGTTTGATGAGATCCCGGATCAGGTCCGGGATGACGATTCTTGTTGATCTTGGTTCCTGAATCATTAGTCTATTCTCTATATTCTAATATCTAACTACTCTCTCACTAAATAGTTTGGTAAATCACTTACTTTTTCACAGCAGACTTGTTCCAACACTTGTTGTAGTTGCATTTTCAGCATCGCGATAGTATGATCACCACCTTCTTCACCTAAAGCACCAACGCCATACATAAAAGATCGTCCCAAAAAGCTAAAATCGGCTCCGCTACTCATCACGCGGGCAATATCAGGGCCTGAGCGTATTCCGCTATCCATCATTACCGTGATTCGATCTTTATATTTTTCAGCAATATGTGATAAAGGTTTAATGGTCGATTCGCCGGCATCTAATTGGCGACCGCCGTGGTTGGAAACAATAATTCCGTCGAAACCTAAGCGAATGGCTTCTTCGGCATCTTCATCAGAAACGACTCCTTTTAACACCAATTTGCCTTTCCACAGATCGCGGAGTGGTTTAATTTTCTCTTCATTCAATCGTCCGGAAAAAGTAGCATTCATCCAGGCGCCGAGCTGTTTGATACTCATTCCTTTTTCCATATACTTTTTCATTGTTGCGAAATTGGGAGCACCGTGTTTTAGCGTTTGCATAGCCCACGTTGGTTTTCCCATCACTTGCAATACATTTCTAAAATTCATCTGTGGCGGCATTGCAAGTCCGTTTCTAATTTCTTTTGGACGATAGCCGAAAGTGGGAACATCACATAAAATTACCAAAACCGGAACTTCCGCAGCTTCAGCACGTTTTAAAATATCATCACGCAGCCAATCTTCGGTTGGGTGATATAATTGAAACCAAGCACGACCTTCGGTAAGTTCGCTTGCACGTTCAATACTTGTGCTCGTCACCGTACTTAAGCAAAACGGAATATTATGTTTTAAAGAAGCTTTGGCTAAAATTTCAGGCGCATTGGGCCACATTAATCCTTGCAAACCAATGGGTGAAATCCCAAAAGGAGCATCGTATTTTATGCCGAACAATTCGGTTTCTAACTTCGATTTACTGTAGTTTTTGAGGTAACGCGGCTTTAGCTGAATTTCCCGAATTTCGTCTGTATTTCTTTTAATATTGATATTCTCATTACAGCCTCCGTCCAGGTACTCAAAGGCAAAACGCGGCATACGCTGTTGAGCGCGCTCACGTAAAGCTTCGATTGACGGATATTCGGTGTTAAATGGAAAGGCCATAGGTTTATTTGGGTTTACTGTTTACAGTTACTAGTTAACAGTTTTATTTTTATATTTTTAGTTTTTTAGCCGTCTGCTTTCAGCATTTTAATTTCGTCATTCTGAACTTGTTTCAGAATCGCATCTTGTTGTTAGCCTGATGAGATCCCAGATCAAGTCTGGGGTGACGAGCTTGTATTTTTAATTTAGATGTTTCCTAATCTCACATCTCAACTCTAACTTCTCGATACAATTTTATCTTCGATATCTCTTCAATAAAATCACTCGAAGAGACATTAGAATTCAAACTTGCTTTTGTTTCATCTTTATTTTCACATCAACACATTTTCAAATTGCCTTATTTTCAAATCTCTTGTCTATCCTCTATATTCTCATTTCTCATTACTCAACCCTTACTTCACCAATAACAGAGGAACCAACTTTCTCATTCGGTAATTCTCTTTTAAGAATTTAGAATCTACTTTTTTGTTGGAAATTACCATTGCTGCACCCAAGGCCGAGCCTAAAGGCGATTGCGTAGATAGCACTTTAAATTCACTAAAATGATGCGCCATTAATTTCATAAACACATCGTTATCGGTAAATCCGCCATCAATATAGATTTTACGGATTGCTGAATTGCCTATCGCATTGCGAATCGTATGAATTTGTAATTCCATTAATTCGATCATTAGCTGATGGTAAGCTTCTTCAAAAGTAGCAAAGGGTTTCAGGTCGGTTTGGTGTAATTCTTTTCGTTTTAATGAAATTCCTTCAAATTTGAAATAAATAGAAGGCTTTTCAATCAATCGCAAGTACAAATCCTGATCAAACTGAACTTCCCGATGATAGCCATATTCTTTTCCGTAGTATTCGCCTAATTTCTCTACCTGAATTCGGTATTCATTCCCCATAAAAAAGCGAGAAGCTTTTACGCGTTTTCCATCCACACGCAGATAATTCAGGCAATTATTTTTAATGTCTTCTTCGACCAAATATTCTTCGTTAAACGGATTCAACGAAATACTCCAAGTTCCGGTAGAAAGCAATAAAAAAGGTTTTTTCTTACTCAAAATATAAGGAAGCAAAGCCGATGAACTATCGTGAATCCCAACCCCAATTTTTATCTTTTTCCCTTTATAAGAGGTATTAATGCTGCTTGCGGTTGGAACTATAGGACCGAATAACTGATCGAAACCTTCAGCGTAAACCCAATCGTGATAATCTTCCTTATCAAAATCCCATAAATTAGTATGGCAACCAATCGATGTATATTCACTTACCGGAATTCCCGTAAATAAAAATGACAAGTATTGCGGCAAATGCAATGAATAATTGATTTTGCTGAAAATCTCAGGATATTTTTTCTTCAACCAAAATAATTGAAGTCCAGAATTCAACATTCCTGATTGTGGCGAAGCCGTTTCAGTAGCAATTTTTAGTTCACCGCCATATTCCGCATAAAATTCGTCTGTAATTGCTGCCTCAATCGGTTTCGTGTAATTGTATAAAGGAGTCAGCACATTTCCTTTATGATCTAAATGCACCAAACTAGCTCCATAGGTAGAAAAATTGATCGATTTCACCTCGTATTGATCACTTTCTAATACCGAATGAAATGTATCTTTAATCCAATCTTTTAACAGCGTAAAATCTTCGGTAGGATAACCATCCTCATCTACCGTAAGTGGCAAACGCGTATATTCCCGAAAAACTTCCTGATAATCTTTATCAAACAGAAAAAATTTCTTGTTGGTTTTACCAATATCAAAAACAGCTGTTACTTTCTTTTTATCCATCTCGATCCTCGAGAATTTAATGTTCTGTAACCATCAATTTTAAATGATTTCAGAACAAATAATTTATATGTAATACCTCACGGATTTTCCGCAGGTTAGTTGATTTTTTATTCAGGCGCGACCTTTCAGGTCGGGCTTTACGCTACAATTCCGTTTGCTTCCTACCGTCGCAATCCGGGATTTTCGCTTCAATCCCTCGCGCGTATTAGATTTTAGATCGCTTCGCTGTTAGATTTGAGAAATTAGATTTATTTTCACGTCATTCTGAACTTGTTTCAGAATCTCATCAAACTTTTAAAATAAGGATGAGATCCCGGATCAAGTCCGGGATGACGAACTTATCTTGTTTCCTAATTTTAGAGTCTCTAGTCTATATCCTATTTTCTAAAATCTAACTACAATCTACAATCCCGTCGCTACCGTTTTCACTCCTCTTGCTTCAATAAGCGTATTGCGAACATCAAAAGCGCGATAGGCTTCAATCGGATTGACGGCTGCGCCACTTTTAGCTCTGGCTGCTTTTACAATCGACCGAACATCAGTTCTATAGGCATCTTGCAAAATTTCTTGACATTTAGTGACATCGTTATTTTGCTGCGCTTCTTTCAATGCTTTTTGATCGACTAATAAAGCTTGCGCGTAGGCAATTAAAATAGCTTCCAGCGATTGCAATAAATCTTCCAACGGATCTTTAATATTATGACTCGCATCAATCATCCAAGCCGGATATGGGTTTTGCGGATTGTTTTCCATTCCGCACACCAATTCATTAAAAATCAAGAATAGCGCGTATGGTTTTATGGAACCTACGGTTAAATCGTCATCGCCATATTTACTATCATTAAAATGAAAACCACCTAATTTTCCGAGGTACATTAGGGTAGCTACAATTTGCTCAATATTGGTATTTGGTAAATGATGTCCTAAATCGACCAACGTAAAGGCGCGATCACCACAAGCGTTGGCGAGCATAAATGAAGTTCCCCAATCCTGAATGGTGGTGCTGTAAAAATTGGGCTCGTAAGGTTTGTATTCAATAAAAAGCTTCCAATCTTCCGGCATCGAAGCATAAATTTGTTGTAAGCTTTTTTCGGTGTTTTGTAATGCGTTCTGAAAATTCAGCTGACCAGGAAAACTAGCGCCATCAGCCAACCAAACGGTTAAACTTTTAGAGCCTAATTGCTTACCAATTTTGATCACTTCTTTATTATGAGCTACCGCATATTCACGAGAAGCTTTATTAATGCTATTTAATGATCCAAACTTATAGGTTTCTTTTGCATCAGGTTGATCCTGAAAGGTATTCGAGTTCATTGCATCAAAAACAATATTGTGGCTTTTCGCGATGTCTTTGATGGCATTTACATCTTCAGGAATATCCCAAGGAATATGCAGAGAAACCGCACCAGCGGTTTGGGTTAATGCGTGTAAAATCCCGATATCATTTAATTTCTGTTCTAACGAAGATGGTTCGCCTCCGTAAGAAAAACGACCAAATCGCGTACCACCGGCACCTAGAGCCCAGCTTGGAATCGCCACCTGAAAATCGGCTAATTTTTGTATAATTTTATCTATAGAAATTCCTTTTTTAGCAAACTTATTTTTTAAGAAATCGATTTCGTTTTCAAACGAATCGTTTTGCTTTTTATTGAATTCTAATAATTGGTCGGTATTTATTTTCATCTTTATTTTTTTAAGATTTTAGACCGGTTAGCTTTTAGATGTTAGTATTTAGATTTTATAAACCTCACAGATTTTGAAAACTGTGAGGTTCATTATCTAATTTATATCTGCTTCTCGATACCATTTTATTTTCGCTATCGCTGCCATAAAATCACTCGAAGAGACAGTTCTCTTCATTTTCAAATTAGCATATTTTCAACTTATCTAATTTCTAGACTCTATATTCTAGCTTCTAACATCTCATTTCTAGACCTTATCTCACAAAAGCATTGGCCATACCACCATCTACATTAATTGTATTTCCGGTACTTTTTTCGAGAACTCCTACGCAGGCAAATACGCCATTAGCAATATCTTCCGGTAGAATAATTTCATTTAATAAATTTCTTTTAGCGTAATGTGCAGGAAGATCTTCCACTTTAATTCCGTGTGCTTTGGCACGACCTTCTGCCCAATCGCCTTCCCAAATTTTACTTCCTACAATCACTCCATCAGGATTTACGGTATTCACGCGAATATGATCGCCACCTAATTCCGCAGCTAATAAACGCGTCATATGTTGTTGTGCTGCTTTTGCCGTTCCGTAGCCTACATTGTTGGGTCCAGAAACAAGTCCGTTTTTACTAGCAATATTCACAATATCACCACCCAGACCTTGCTTGCGCATAATTTCAACGCCTTTTTGTGCCATCAAAAATTGCCCTTTTACTAGTACGTTTTGTAAGAGCTCCCAATCTTGTAAGGACGTATCTGGCAATGACTTAGAAATCGCCAAACCTGCCGAATGCACTATAATATCGACTCCGCCAAAAGCCAAATTCGCTTCTTTATACGCTTTTTCTATCGAATCTTCTTTAGTGACATCACAAAGAGCAATGGCTGCTTCATCACGTTTATAGGTGGCAAGAGCTTCCTCTAAATTCTGCTGACTAATATCGGTTAGGACTACGTTGGCACCTTCAGCAACTAATTTATCGGCAATCGCTTTTCCAATTCCGCCGGCAGCACCAGTTACGATGGCTACTTTACGAGAAAGTGGTTTTTCCGCAGGCATTCGTTGTAATTTTGCTTCTTCTAATAACCAATATTCGATATCAAAAGCTTCTTGTCTTGGTAACGATGTATATTCAGTAATCGCTTCTGCACCACGCATCACATTAATGGCATTTACGTAAAATTCGCTGGCCACACGAGTGGTTTGCTTATTCTTGGCAAAACTGAACATTCCTACGCCCGGATAAATAATAATAACCGGATTAGGATCACGCATCGCCGGACTATTGGCGTGTTTATGATTTTCGTAATATTGGTGATATTCTTCTCGATATTTTTCAAAAGAAGGTTCTAATTTTTTCAGCGTCGCTTCCGTATCACTCACATCATCTGATGGATCTAAAGTCAGGATTAACGGCTGAATTTTGG
Source organism: Zunongwangia endophytica (assembly GCF_030409505.1). Classification (NCBI taxonomy): domain Bacteria; kingdom Pseudomonadati; phylum Bacteroidota; class Flavobacteriia; order Flavobacteriales; family Flavobacteriaceae; genus Zunongwangia; species Zunongwangia endophytica. The sequence goes on from NZ_JAUFPZ010000002.1 coordinate 1,786,716, forward strand.
TCCGTAAAAAATGATCGGGACACGAAGTTCCCATGGGTGCTAATCGGTCTAAATCATTACTATTAATGAATTGTAAAACGGTATCGCTATCGGTAAAATGACCGATCATTTGATTTTCTGAAGAAGTTAATCCACGTAATAACGGCATTAACTCGGCAGCTTTTTCTTTACGCTCTTCTGCTGGTAAAGATTCTATTTTTTGTCCGCCGAAAACTTCTCCGTTTTCTTTAATTTTATTCTCGATATATTCTGAAGCCTTTTCAATGACTTCCAAACTATTCACGTAGCAATCGTAAGACGTATCGCCCCAGGTAAACAATCCGTGACTTCCTAAAACAATCCCACGAATGCCCGGATTTTCGTTCAAACACTTTTCTAGTTGAAGTCCTAAATCGAAACCTGGTCGTTGCCAAGGCACCCAACCCATTGTATCGCCCCAAATTTCTTTGGTAACTTGCTCGCTATCTTTTGCAGCCGCAACCGCGATAAGCGCATCGGGATGCAGGTGATCAATATGTTTAAAAGGTAATAAACCGTGTAAAGGCGTATCAATGGAAGGTGCTTTGCTGTCTAAATCATAAATACAATGATTAAAAAGCGCGACCATTCGGTCTTCATCTTCTAGACCACCGTAAACATTTTTTAGATTTCTAAGGCGTTCGGTATATAAGCCGGCAATTCCTTTTCGAGTAAGCGTACCAATATCCCCACCGGAACCTTTTACCCACATCACTTCTACATCTTCGTTGGTGAGTGGATCTTTTTCGATGGTTTTACAACTGGTGTTTCCGCCACCATAATTGGTTATTCTTAAATCGGCTCCTAATATGTTTGATCGGTATAAAAATAAAGCCACCTGATCGTCACCCAATTCGGCAGCTTTGGCTTCATCCCAGAGATAGTCTACGTACTGAAAAGTTTTATTCATGATTTAATTCCATTATGTGTTTATCTCAAATTTATCCTAATAAACATCCATGCCTATCCTGTTCTTGCCTGCTATCTTTAAACTCAATAACTTACAGAATGGAGGAAAAATAATTATATTTACATTATAACATTTTAACCAAAACCCTATGCTAACGAAAACGATTGATGTTAAAATTAGAGAAAATTCTCGAATACCAAAGTATAAACAGATAGTAGATTCAATAATAAACGATGTTGCTAGAGGAAATTTGAAAGTTGATCAGAAAATACCTTCAATTAATGAGTTAAGTGAAAGTTGCTATCTATCAAGAGATACCGTTGAGAAAGCGTATAGACAATTAAAGAAACAACAGGTAATCATATCGGTTAAAGGAAAAGGGTATTATATCGCTAAAAATGATTTAATCTCAAAAGTTAATGTTTTCTTTCTAATCAATAAACCGAGCTCTTATAAAATGAGAATATACAACTCGTTTGTAAATGCATTAGGAGTAAAAGGTCACGTAAATCTTTACATCTATCATTGTGAAGAATCTCTATTTGTAAAAGCTATTGAAAAAAATTTGAATGCTTTTGATTATTATGTAATAATGCCGCATTTTAAAGATAACAATCTTAATCACGCAAGCTACACAGATAAAATTATTAAGACCTTGGAAAGTATACCAAAGGAAAAGCTGATACTATTGGATAATGGAAAACCAAACATTAACGGCATATACGGTAGTGTATACCAAGACTTTCGAAACGATATCTACGAAGCTCTAAAAGAAGGTCTCGAGAAGCTTAAAAAATATGACAAAATAATTCTTATATATCCTCAAAAATCAGTCTTCCCATATCCCAAAAGAATTATGCATGGATTTAGGCAATTTTGTATTGAGCATAATTTTGACTTTGAAATTTTAGATGAAATATATGAGGACATGGAACTTCAAAAATTGGATGTTTATGTAACTATTGAAGAAAGTGATCTTGTAAATCTTGTTAAACAGATTAGAGAAAGAAATCTAAATCTCGGAGAAGATATCGGAGTTATTTCATATAATGAAACACCTCTTAAAGAATTATTAGGGATAACAGTTATTAGTACAGATTTTAAGGCTATGGGTGAGTCAGCTGCTTACATGGTACTAAAAAATAAAAAAGAAAAGGTGAAAAATGTATTTAAGTATATAGAGCGTAATTCTGTTTAATTCCTTCTTGTTTTGTAGCCGAAGAAAATTACCACTACAAAACAAATTAGAGGCAATATAAAAGATAAATTTATCTCTGGTACTCCAAGTATATAGACATCTTCATAGCCTGTACCCCCAAAGTCTAGAATAAGACCTTGAAGTGAAGGCATAATTGCTCCACCTACAATTGCCATAACTAGAAAAGCAGCACCAAATTTAGCATCTTCACCTAAATTCTCTAGAGCTATCCCATAAATGGTTGGGAACATAATAGACATAAATAATGAAATTGTTACAAGGCTATATAAACCAATCATCCCTGGTACGAAAATCGTTATCAATGTACAAACTGATGCTCCAATTGCAAAATACATCAAGAGTGTTCCAGAATCTACAAATTTCATTAAAGCAGTTCCCAGCCATCTTCCAATTAAGAAAACGATCAAAGCTGCGATACCATAATTTACCGCTGTAGTATTATCAATATTGATAGATTCAGCATATTGATAAAGATAAGTCCAAACCATGATTTGCGCTCCCACATAAAACATTTGAGCTATTACGCCTCCTCTAAATCTGGAATTGGAAAACAGTCTTTTGATTGATTCTTTTATATCTGATTTTTTTTCTTGTTCTTTATTTTGTGGCATGTTAGTACAAAGTATCACAATAAAAAATCCGATAACCACTAAACCCAATATCATATAAGGATCTCTTATAACTGCAAGATCTGAAGTTCTAATTGAATTTCTGCCTCCTTCATCTAAAGTTTCATATACCAGCATACCGGCAGAAGTTAAATCATCAGATTGTAAGGCAGCTAAAATATAGTTTTGTGCTACTATTAATCCACCCAATGCACCAATAGGATTGAATGCCTGAGCGAGGTTAAGTCTTCTTGTAGCCGTGGATGGATCTCCCATTGCCAGAATATAAGGGTTTGCCGTGGTCTCCAAAAAAGCGAGACCAAAAGTTAAGATATATAAAGCCGCTAAAAAATAATAAAATTGTTCAAATGCAGCAGCTGGATAAAAGAGAAGCGCTCCTAAAGCATACAAAGCTAAACCCATTAATACTCCTTTTTTATAGGAGTATTTATTCACGAAAATTGCTGCAGGCAACGCCATTGTAAAGTATCCACCATAAAATGCGAATTGAACTAAAGAAGCTCTAAAATTATTAAGTTCTAAAACTTTTTTAAAAGCTGAAACCATAGGATTTGTAATATCATTAGCAAATCCCCAAAGTGCAAATAACGATGTAACTAGAATAAAGGGTAAAATTATTCTTTTAGATATTACCGGAGCTTCTGTTTTCATATCATGAATTGTTTAATAATGCGCGATCTAAATGGACATAACCTCCATCTACGAATATAAACTGACCAGTAGTATGTGTTGATCTTTCAGAAATTATGAAAAGAGCCATATTTGCTATCTCATCTGGCGAAGTCATTCTATTCTCAAATGGTATTTTTTCTTCTATAGCTTTTCGTTTGGCTTCTCCATCCTTAAGTGTATCAAGCCAGTCCTGATAGGCCGGTGTCATACTCTCAGCTATGATAAGTGCATTGCATCTTATATTATATTGAATCAAATCGACAGCCCACTCGCGAGTTAGCCCCAGAACTCCACCTTTAGAAGCTGCATATCCAGAGGTTCCACCTTGACCAGTAATTGCTACTTTCGATCCAATATTTAAAATATTTCCTTTCTTAGTTTTAAGTAGGGGCAAAGCGTACTTTAAGGTTGCGAAATAACTAATTAGGTTGAGATGAAGTGAGTTTATAAAATCCTCAGTGGTAGAGTTCAACGAAACCCCGTCGTTTACACCTACATTATTGATTATTATGTCTATTCCGGAAAATTCATTTCCTATTTTTTCAATTGAAGACTTGATTTGTTCTGGTTTAGAAAGATCAGTTTTGAAAAATCTCGCTTTAGCGTTGATTTCCTGAAGCTGTTTTTCATAATCGAAACCTCTTTCATTCCTATCCAGAATAATAGGAATAGCTCCCTCTTTAGCTAAGGCAAAGACAATAGTTTGTCCTATACTTCCTTCTATTCCAGCACCGCCTGTAACAAGCACTATTTTATTTTCTAATCTTAAATCCATAATTATAGGTTATAAAATTGTATAGCATTAGTACTCCAGAAATTTTCTTTTTCCTTCTCACTAAATTTAATTACGGTTTTATCAGCAAGCTCTTTTACTGTAAAATAATCTCCGGCAACTAAACATACTGGCCAGTCTGAACCAAACATTAACCTTTTCGTTCCAAAGCTATCTAGTACAATATCAATATAAGGTTGAAGTTGAGTGAAAGTCCAACTTTCATAGTCGGCTTCTGTTATCATTCCAGAGATTTTACAATAAACATTTTCAGATTTAGCGATTTCAGTAATCAATAATTTCCAGCCTTCCATGAATCCATCTTTAATATAGGGTTTAGCTATATGATCTATAATAAAGAGTTGATTAGGAAACTTGCGAACAAATTCTAAAACGCTTCCAAGTTGATATGGAAATACAAGAATTTCGTAGATAAATCTGTGCTTTTCTAAGTTTGAAATACCTTTAGAAAAATCTTTTCTTAGCAAAAAGTTTGGGTCGGATTCTCCCTGAACTATATGGCGAAAACCTTTCATAATTTCAAAATCTGAATAATAATCTAATCGTTCTTCAATTTTATCCGATTTAAAATCTACCCAGCCTGTAATTCCTTTGATATATTTATTTTCTTTAGAAAGTTTAATTAAAAAATTGTTTTCGGCCTCAGTTTGATCTGCCTGCACGGCAATGCATCCGTCTATCCCATTTGCTTTCAGTTCAGGTTCTAAATCAGCTGGTAAAAAATCACGCCGAATCTGTTTCATATTCTCATCGATCCAAGCATGCTTATCGAGCTCATATTTCCAAAAATGCTGATGCGTATCTATTACCATATAAAGTATGTTTTATTTATTCTCAGTCAAATCGAATATCTTATCCATTAAAACCCATTTCTTACCATATTTAGAAAATTCTGGTATTTTTTGAAATTTACCCATCAACCGCTCCCAACTCTGCACTATTTCATTATTAGCATCTTTGACTTCTTTATTTTCTAGATTGAATTCATCTGAAGTATCCATTATCATGAAGAGCCGAGTCTCAATAAGATATATTTGCATACCAGAAATTCCAGATGTACGGATGCTTTCCAATATTTCATTCCATACATTTCCTTTTTTATGGTATTCCTTATATTTTGCGATAAGCTCTGGATCATTTTCCAGATCACAGGTAAAACAATATCTCTTCATTTTTTGAAATTTTAATCAAACCTAATTATAGCCTTAATAACACCAGTTTCAGGAATGAGCCATGAATCAAAGTTTTGAATCATCTCATCATAATTAACCTGATGCGTTACAAAGGATTTAGTTGGGAATTCTTTTAAGTGATCAATGACAAACTTAAAATCCTCTAGTGTTGCATTGCGACTGCACATTAGGGTTGTTTCCTTTGCGTGAATTTTTGGATGTTCATAGGTTAGTGTACCTTTTGAAAGACCTACCAAAACAAATCGTCCACCATGAGCCATGTAATTCGTTCCTGTCTCTAGTGCTAATTTATTTCCCGTTGCATCAAATACGACACTTGCCATATCTCCATTAGTTACTTCACTAATTTTAGATATCGGATCTTCCAAAACGTTAAAAGCATACTTGACCCCTATATTCTTTTTAGCATATTCTAAGCGTTCATTATTTACATCAAGAGCGATAACCTCAGCTCCTCCAATTTGGGCGAGCTTCATCAGTCCGATGCCTATAGGACCGCAACCTATAACGACTATTTTTTCATTAGGCTGCAATGCAGCCCTTCTTATTGCATGTGCTCCAATGGCAAGTGGTTCTACAATCGCCATTTCATTATAATCCAGACCATTTGCAGGTATCAAAAGATCGTTCCTGACAGAAATGATTTCCTGCATTCCACCATCAGTATGTACTCCCAAAACCTGAATATTCTCGCAGCAATTGGTCTGTCCCTTTTTACAGGCTATGCATTTCCCGCAGCTTATGTAGGGCATAATAATTACATGATCACCTTTTTTTAAATTCTGCTCATTTTGTTCAATCTCAATAATTTCAGCTGCCAATTCATGTCCAAGAATTCTAGGATATTTAAAAAATGCCTGATTTCCGGCATAAGCGTGCAAATCTGTTCCACAAATACCCACTCTATGCACTTTCAACAAAGCTTCTCCTTTTCTTTTCTGTGGAATTTCCTTATTCTTCATTTGAAAGTTATTGGGTTCTTCACAAACTATATATTTCATGATTTAGCTTTTTTATTTATCTGAATACTCACACTTTCCGATTCTAATCCTTCTGAGTTAGCCTGCAGTTTAATGGGTTCATTTTTCCCATTAGACTGAATGATCACTAAACATTTCCCATTGAATGCTTTTCTTTTATTAGCTTTAAATGACTCAAGACTCGCCTGATAGCCATTATCAACCCCTACAATTTTACCTCCTCCGATAACTTCAAAATTCACAAGATTTTCAGCCCGTGGAGCTAGTACTCCATCCTTATCAACAATATCTACAGTGACAAAAATAAGATCATCACCATCAGCAATAAATTCACTTTTATTTGGTTCTAATTTTATTTTAAAAGGGTCTCCCGCACTTTTTATAATTTTTTCTAATACTGTTTTACCATTCTTTCTAGAGATTGCTTTTAAAGTTCCTGGTTCGTACTCTACCCTCCAGGAAATATGTAAATCGTCTGCTTTTTTCGATTTAGTTCCAAGAGATTTTCCATTTAAAAATAATTCTACTTGATCTGCATTATTATAGTATGCCCAAACATCTATGGTCTTTTCTTTTTCCCAATTCCAGTGCGGGAAAATATGCAAAACATCCTCTTTATTCCATTCACTCTTATACATATAATAAACATCCTTTGGGAATCCTGCCAGATCAATAATCCCGAAATAAGAACTCCTTGCCGGATATGGATAAGGAATGGGTTCTCCCAGATAATCAAAACCTGTCCAAACAAACATTCCGGCCATATGATCCAATTTCTTCACTGTTTTCCAGGTTTCTTCATGAGTAGATCCCCAATAAGCTGAAACCTGATCGTAAGCTGAAACGGTATAATCCTCATTTCCATCAAATTCTTCATTATGTGCTGGTGGCCAGTTTCTACGTTCATTTGAAGGCATATCGTAACTACCACGACTCATTAAACCGGAAATACTTTCTGAAGAAATAAATTTCTGGTTCGGAAAACGATTTGGTAAATCTTCATAAGCTTCATGTTTGTAATTAAAACCTAGTAAATCAAGCGCTCCAGATTGCCAAATAAAGTTTTTCTCTGGAATATTCTCTGTTAATGCAGAAGTAACAGGTCGTGTAGTATCAATAGATTTAACAATATCAATCAATTCCTTTGTTATACTTAAACCAGTGCTATCAAATTGTTCTCGGATTTCGTTACCAATACTCCACATCATTATAGAAGGATGATTACGATCCCGATACAACATTGCTTTTAAATCCTTCTCATACCAATCATCCCAAGTGGTCTGATAATCTTCTTTTACTTTTCCTTTTTTCCAAACATCAAAAGCTTCATCCTGAACAATAAAGCCCATTTTATCAGTCAGTTCTAACATTTCTGGAGAAGGGGGATTATGTGCCATTCGAATAGCATTAGCTCCCATGTCTTTCAGTAGTTTTAATTTCCTTTCCAGTGCATGAATATTTATTGCAGCACCCAGTGCTCCATTATCATGATGTAGACATACCCCATGAATTTTAGTAAGTTCTCCATTTAGAAAAAAACCTTTTTCAGCATCAAAATAGAATTCTCGAATACCCAGTGGAGTTTTGTAATTGTCCAGCAATTTTCCATTTTGAAGAATTGAAGTATTGATGCTATATAAATATGGATTTTCGGTATCCCATAGCTTCGGATTAGAAATATTAAATTCTTGAGTAACTTCTAAAGAATCTTCTGCTGAAATTTCTACATTTCTTTCTTTATCAGCTATTTTTTGACCTGCATGATCTAGAATTACACTTTTAATCTGAATATTTTTAAGGGTATCCCGTCTATTTTTCAATTTTACCTTTAAATTGATTTTTGCAGAATCTTCGGATACAAAAGGTGTAGTAGTAAAAGTTCCCCAATGATCGATATGAATTTTGGATTTGGCAATAAGATGTACATTTCGATAGATCCCAGATCCCGTGTACCAACGAGAATTAGGTTGGGCTGAATTATCAACCTTAACTGCAATAACATTGGACGCTTCAAATTTAAGATATGGCGTTAGCTCATACTGAAACGAAATATAGCCAAAAGGTCTTTTACCAAGGTATTCACCATTAATCCATACCTCACTGTTTCGGTAAACTCCATCGAAAGAAATAAAAATATCACGTTCTTTCCAATCGGCTGGTACCTCGAAAGATTTGCGGTACCAACCTATCCCTGCTGGTAACGCTCCACCTTCAGGTTTGGTTGGATGTTCTTCGCTAAATTCCCCCTCAATACTCCAATCATGAGGCACATCCAACGTTCTCCAACCTGTTAAATCTATAGAATCATCTTTAGCTTCAGAATGCTTACCAAGCTGAAAATTCCAGTCTTTATTGAAATTCTGAACTATTCTTCCTTCAGCGATTTCTCTTTTTTCTTGCTTTTTACAAGCTGCAAAAGAGCATATCAACATAAGTGCAAAAAAGACTTTTCCTATTCTACTATTTTTAATTAATCTTTTCATTCTATTCTTACGTGCTTTAACTATTGAAATTCAAAAGAATCCAATCGCAATCCTTTTAAACTTTCTCCCGAAATTCTGATTTTGTAAGTCCCTGCATTTATATAATCCCCGGTTGTAGTATTTAGTATTTTCCATTTAATATCACGTACAGGAAAAGTGATTTGATCATTTCGTACGATATTACCGTTAGCCGCAATTATCTCTAACTTCACATTGATGGGCTGATCACTCACATTCATGTATCTAAAGCGCATTAAGTGTATTCCTGCAAGACCTGTACTTACTTCCCATTCGATACTTGCCGGGCTCTTATTTCCGAAATCGATATAATCACTATCCTTAAAATTCTTTATTCCATCTCCAGAAAACAAAGCATCCTCAGCTTCAAAGTTTACCGAAGGGCGTGAATCTTCACCATCTCCCATAGTGTAAATGGGAACTGCCACAATGGCGAAATCTGAAGTATCATCTTTTCCAAAATTAAAGTCTTGATTTTTAGTGATTGTGTCCAGATATACATTGAATTGCTTTCCAACTGAATTCTTTGCTGTTCCCGCGATTTTCGTAAAATCATTCAGCCATTGTGGTTTACTCAAGGTATCAGTATCACTTAAAACATAAACACTTGAAGTTTCACTCAGTTTAAAAGAACCGCGCTGATCTGATTTTTTAGAGGGCAAACTCAACCATTCTGCACCAAAAACCTGGTAAGGCAGTTCTATCCATTCAACTTCGGAATCGGTATATTGATTTTGACCTATATCTAGCCAGGTTTTCTTTTTAATATCTTTAGAAGAATTATTCTGAATTATTCCTACTGAAGGTTTTGCAGGGTTTTGATTTTTTCCTTTAATAGCAATTGCTGAAATTACTGCTTGCCCTGAAGTAACATTTGGAAAAGAAATAATTAATTCGCCATTATTAACAGTTGCTGAAACTGTTTTCTTGATCGCCGAATCGTGACCGGTTTCGTTCCAAATATCAAAATTCTTAAGAACAATCTTGTCATTTATCGCAACATCAAAATTGCGCCAGTTGGTACAATCGAGTCCACCTCCTGTTCCGTACCAGGGCTCGATAAAATAGAGATCAACGTCATAAGTTCCATTTTCAATTGGGAATTCAAATTTCAGCTTATCCATTCCAAATCTAAACGTCTGGAAAAGACTCCAGTTTTTAGTATTTTGGATTGGGTCCCAGGTTCTTCGCTGGCTTGCATAAAATGCAGGTAATTCTTCAAATTCATCTGTCCACGAACGTGACCCCCAGGTATCATTTTCTGTTTTATGTACATCGGCCATCCACGTATTGCCAAAACTATCGGTAAATTCTGGTCCTCCAGCGTTAACCCGATAAATATAGTTTTCTTGATTTGGCTTTAGAATGTCCTCTTCAGAATATAAATCTGTAAAATTGGGAGATTCCGGTAAACTATTCAGAAGTACCACATCGGTTGCTACTTCTTTTCCGTTTACAAAGCCTTTCGCCTTTAACACATTATACTGAATATTCACGTTATCCCATTGAAAATGCTCACCGATTCCAGGATTTGATTTTTTGCCTAATGACTCCCCCGTAACATCATTTAGTAATTCTACTTCATCACAATTCGAATAAACTACGATACTATCTTTTTTACCTGGTTTATTCCATCGGTTTGGCCATGAATGAGAAACAATATATACCATGGGTTCCGTTTCCTTGGATACATAATTACCTCGATACATATAATAAGTATCAGTAGGCTCACTCCAGGCAGTAAAAAATCCTTTATAATTTATTGGTCCTACTCTATCAATATCTCGATATGCTTCTCCGTTTTGAATTCTTCCTGGATTTTCGTGAGAACTAAATAACCAGCTATATTGGCCAACCACACTATCCCGTACCTCTTCTGCTTCCTTCATTTTAATTTCCATAAGCTGGGAAAAACGATTCTCACTGTATTTGCCATCCTGATCAAATGGCCCTTCTGTATGCATATCGGTAGTTCTCCAAGCTCCATATTCGCCATTTAAAAGGTCTTTTTTTAATTCAGTAGCATAATTGTATGGATCACCACCATAAGTGCCCGACCAGTTTTGGATCACATTCCAATCAGTTCCCTCACCTCCATTACAAGTAGTAACTAGTCTTTGTTGTGAGGATGTTGGATCCATTTCTCTTATTATCGCGGTACATTCTTCTGCAAACTTCTTAGGAATAGTGCTCTCATTCTGAAGTCCCCACATAATAATTGACGGACTATTTCTCCTTTCTTTAATCCATTCCCGGAGTAATTGCTTAAAGTTTTCTTTGAACTCCGGAGTGTCATACCAGATGTGTGCTGAAAATTGACTCCAAAATAAAATGCCTTCCTGATCCCAATGTTTTTGATATCTAAGATTATGCGGTTGGTGCGCCTCCCGAAAGGCATTGAATCCTCCGGAAATCATCTGGCTAACCCGTGCGCTTATCATCTCTTCAGTAAAGGAATGACTGCGCCCCATATTATGTTCGTATTCACAAGTACCATTAATAAAATAAGGCTTACCATTAAGATGAAAGCGCATATCTCCATCATTTCGATTTTTCGGATAACTAATCCACCTAATTCCGTAAGGTGTCTCTATCTGATCTATTACTTTTCCTTCCTTCTTAATTTTTGTAATAAGCTTATAGAGGTAAGGATTTTCCGGAGACCATAGGTTTGGATTTGAGATTATCGATAATTGTTGCTGAATATTTTCAGTATTACTTGTATTTAGATTTACAGATGTAGAAACCGAAGCAACTGCATTTCCTTTTTTATCCTGAAGATGATTTTCAATTTGGATACTTACTTCGGTATTGCCATAATTTTTCAGTTCTGTTTCTACGTAAAGCTGTGCACTTTTTTCAGAAATAGTCTTATTGTTCCAAATATGTACTCCAAAAGGTTCTATTTTAATATCGTTAGTAACAATTAGAGAAACTGGACGAAAAACACCTAAGGGTTGTGAACCTTCTGAAAACCCCCACTCTCCGGAACAACCACCACAAACCCATGGCAAATCGGCTATAAAAGATGGATGTTCGGCCTTTACGGTAATAGTATTCTCACCTTCAAAGTTTATGGCATCGGTAATATCTAATGTAAAAGTTGTACGCCCGCCTTTGTGATTTCCTACTCTTTTTCCATTAACCCATACAGTTGCATAAGAACCTACACCTTCAAAAAATAGAAAATATCTTTTATCCGTAATATTGGCATTCAGCTTGAATTCTTTCCTATACCAGGCATTCCCATGAAGGTTTCCATGCTTCATTCTACGATACCCAAAATACTGATCCCAATTATGAGGAACATCTACTGTTTCCCATAAACTATCATCAAAATTTGACTTTTTTATATTAGCGGTATCCGCAAGCAAATCAGACTCTTCTCGAATCGTTTTCCAATTTTGATTTAATGAAATAAATTGTCTTGGATTTTCAGCTGATTTATTTTGATTTTCTTCAATACTACTATCGTTTATATTTTCTCCTGTCTTACAGGCAAAAATTAAAAGTGCTATAAAAAATAATATAGAAAGTTGTTTAATCATATCTCGTTAGCATTAAAAATGCTTGAAATTTTTTATTTCTGTTTTTCCTGAAAAACTTTCTGCAAATACTTAACGTTAGCCCCATAATTTCCTTTAACATCACGAACCATAGTTGTGTCACGGGAACGTTCAACAATCAACCAGCCTTTCCAGTACATATTATCAAGGGTTTCTTTAATTTTAGGAAGATCAACAGATTCGTTATTTTCAAGCCATACACCATCTGTAGTTGAAGCATGTATTTGTGCAATATTATCTCTACCTAAGGTTTTCAGTTCTTTCGAAATATCCCATCCATTTTCAACCGCTTTAGAGAAATTAAAGGAAATTTTAATGTTCTTATTACCAATTTCTTCAAGTAATTCTTTTTCTTCAGAAGCGCTAAGGGAAGTTTCAACAGCGATAACCCCATCAATATCATTTACCTGCTCACCAGCCCAACGAAGACGTTCTACAATTGCAGGTCTCAACTCGGGATATTTCTTTAAATCACCTGTAACACCCAGTGGTAAATAGGCCACCTGAACGTGCATGTTTTTCATAGTCTTAATGCAATCTCCTACCATTTGTTTTACAGTAGGACGTTCTGCAAACGATTGTGCATAAAAACCAGACATTGCAATCGAAGAAATTTCGACTCCTGTAGAATCTGATTTATTCAAGAACTTTTCGCGCTCCTTAGGATCATTCAGTTTACTCTCAAAGGTATCGCGATTGCCCAAACTACCCATATCGAGTTCAATACCGTCTGCTCCAATTTCCTCAGCGAGTTCAAAAGCACTAAGTTTCTGTCTTTTTAAAATCATCCAGTCGCAAACTCCAATTTTGTAACGTTCCTGAACGGGTCCAGGCCATTCCCCATTTTCGATAGGAAAAGTCACCAGTTTTTCAGGATCAATTTTTACATATTTTATACGCTGTCTTCTCCAGGTATAAACTGCATGTAGCATTCCGTCTGATCCCTGAATGATAGCAGGATAGGAATACTGACTAATTTTAGAATCTTCTAACACCAATGCAGCCTCCCAATTAATTCCATCTTCTGAAATTGCTAAATTAAGTGGTGAACGCTTTCCTTTATAGTTATCTCCTGAAGGGAGCACATGATTATAAATGAGTGCATGTTTTCCATTTTCTAGAGTTACTGCATCTGTGCCTGAGTTATTATTAGGAACCGATAGTAAATCCACCTCAGACCAGGTTTGGCCATTATCCTCAGACCAGGTGGTAAAAAGAGCTCGGTTTTTAGTTCTGCCTATTGCTTGTAATTTTCCGTTTTCATGAACTAAAATACTGGGTTGTATTGCCTGGATATCTTTTTTCCCATTGGGAATGGTATCCGTCCTATTCCAGGTTTTCCCAAAATCTGAAGTAGATTCCATTCGTAAATTCCAACCATTCCCTTCTACGCTAGATGGAAGTATAAGTTTTCCATTCTTCAGCAAAACCGGTTTATTTTTAATGGGGCCTAAGTAACCTTCGGGAAGTTCTTCTGCTTCAGACCAAGTTTCTCCGCCATTTGATGATCGTTTCAACATTCCCCACCAAGAGGATGGATGCGGCCCCACCTTATAAAAAAGCAATAAATCACCATCAGGAATCTGGTAGAGCACCGGATTCCAGCTTGGGTAACGCAACGTATCATTAATCACTCCATTAGCAACTTCCATCCCTTCTGTCCAACCATTGTTTGTACGCTTACTAACCCAAATTCCAACATCAGGATTACGTTCATGCGTCCCCCCAAACCAGGCTGCGATGAGATCTCCAGAAGTGGTTTCTTCAATTGTGGCAGCATGGGCGGATGGATAAGATGCTGTTTTATAAATAAATTCTTCTGAAACTATACCTTCCTTCCAGGTTTTCTCTTCTACTTTAATCTTCTCTTTATTGGCAATGTCTCTATTGTTTTCCTTGTCTCTACAGGAAATTAAAAGAGCTAGAACTAATAAGCTTACTAATATTCGATATGTTCTCATATTCATTATTAACATTCTCAATTCGTTTTTATAGAGTAATCACCGGGCATTAACTCGAATACCAATTGATCATTTTCTACTGAAATATTATCTGCTAAATTTTCAAGATTTTGTTTATTAATCTTGACCTTTGAAGATTTTGATGCAGGAACGCAAATTTTCGCTGAAGTATTAGGTGGAATTGTAACTTCCCAATTCAATTTCTTACCGTTTTTCTTCCAATGACTCTTTATTTCTCCATAACTGGAATTATAAGAAGCATTTACATAATCCAATCCTGCATTAAAATTGGGTTGCATTAGGATTTTCTTGAATCCAGGATGCTCAGGATCTGACTTTATACCTGCCATATCTTCGTAATACCAAATCATCAGATCACCCAGTAGCATAACGTGATTCTGAGAATTCATTTCAGGATCCGCAGTATTTCCATTCCATAGTTCCCAAATTGTAGTAGCACCGTTTTCTGCCATATAACCCCAGCTTGGATAGGTCTTATTACTTGCCAAAGTGTAGGCAAGATCAGCTCTTCCAAACTTTGTAAGTGTTCGCATTAAAAATTGAGTTCCTACTACACCAGTGCTTATGTGACTATCTTTATTGACTTCTATTTCATGAGTCATATTTTCAAAAACTGCTTGCTCATGCTCTTTAGGCACCATTCCAAAGGCTAGCGGAAGTACATTAGCCGTAACTGTATTATTTGCATAAACCAGCTTCGATTGATCAAGGTATTTTTCATTGAAAGCCGTTTTTACTTTTTCTGAAAGATTCTGATAGTAGGTAATGTCGTTTTCGTCAGCATCAATGAGTCCAGCAAACTTTTCCATAAGATTGAGTAAATAATAGTAAAATGCACTCGACAAAACATCACCATCAGTTAAGAGTTCAGGATCCTGCGCACGTATAATCTCCAGGGATTCCGGTGGGACACACCAGTCTCCATACTTATCTTTTGTCATCAGGTCGTTTTTCAAATAATTATCCTCCATATATTTCACCCATTTTTTCATATAAGGATAATGGTTTCTAATACCTGAAAGATCTCCATATTGTCTATAAAGCATATCAGCTACAGTAATATAAGTCCCCTGCCAGGTTACTCCATCACCGTAATATCTCCAAAAAGCAGGGGCAACATCTGGGATACCACCGTCTAAAGTTTGAGAATATTTGATGTCATCCAGCCATTTGGAATATAACGTTTGATTATCAAACAGAAAACTTTCCCCATAGGCCCCGGTGGTGCGATCTCCCAACCACGGTTGGCGCTCATTCCGTTGTGGACAATCTATAGGCATACCTTTGTAATTGCCTCGAATTCCCCAAAAAGCGTTTTTAAAAATTTGATTCATTGTAACATTAGAAGATTCAAAGCAACCTACTGTTTCCATGTCATCATAAACCACTTTACCTATGAAATCTTCAATTTTAGGCTTTGAAATTAAACCTGAAATTTTTACAAACCTGAAGCCGTGATACACAAACTTAGGTTCCCATGTTTCAGTATTATCCCCTTTGAGAATGTACCTGTCGGTTACTCGGGCATCACGCAGATTTGCTGTATAGAGTGAACCATCTTCTTTAAGTGATTCAGCGAATTTCATGGTAATTGTGTCACCTCGTTTACCTTTAACTTTAATCTGTAGCCAGCCTACCATATTCTGTCCCATATCGAGAATATAACCGTCCTCTCTAGGTTCAATACCAATTGGCATTACTGTATCATTAATCTTCATATTAGGTGTCATCTGGCCTTCGTAGAATCCGCCGGGTTCCTGCACCCACATTAAATTCTTCCAATCTGAATCATCAAATCCAACAGTATTCCAATCTGGAATTTCCATACGAGCGTCGTAAGTTTCTCCGTCATATTCGTTATTGGCGCGAATAGGACCATTTACTGTAAACTTCCAGCTTTCATCAGTTTTTATGGTTTCAGAGCTACCATCTTCGTATTTTACAATTAACTGCATGGCCATCTTTGGGAATCCGAAATTTTTTATTTTATAAGGTTTATACTCCTGTCTCATAGCAAAATAGCGCCCGTTACCAAGAATAACACCAATTACATTATCCCCCTCAGAAAGTTCTTTAGTCACATCAAAAACATTGTATTTTACGTTTTTTGTATAATCAGTCGGAACAGGTGCTAACACCTGATCTCCAATCTGATCTCCATTAATGTAAAGCTCGTAAAGCCCCATTCCCATAAGGTAAATTTTGGCTTCCTTTATTGGTTTTTTCAGTTTCAGTTTTTTCCTTACATAACGAGCAGACAATTTTGAGAACTGCCCTACGCTATCCCCAGGAAATAATTGATTATAGCCAATCCAACGGGTAGATTTCCATTCGGCATACGTTAGGACTCCCATAGACCAGTGATTGGTCTTACTCCATTCAGTTTCTCCTTTATTTGTCCATACTTTTACTTTCCAGTAAGCCTGATCTTTGCTATCTAGTTCTTTTCCCTGATAAGTTATATTAATGGACTCATCACTGTTTATTTTTCCGCTGTCCCATAAATCAGCATTATCCTTAGCTAATTTTTCAGGACTGGAAGAAACCAGAATATGATATGCTTTCTGCATGACTTGGGATTCTTCGGTTTTTATTTTCCAGCTAAGTCTCGGCGTAATCACATCGATGCCTAATGGATTCTTGAGCATTTCACATTCTAATTCTTGAAGTTGTATTCCACTTTGAGCAGAAACAATTCCTGAATAGAAAATTGTAATTATTATTAGGATCTTTCTCATTATCTTTCGTTTACTGCGTAATTAAACGTTCTAAATTTTCAGCAGAAGCAACTTCATTTCCATTTCTAAAAATTCTAAAACCTTTACCTTTATTATATTTTTTCCCAGTTTTATCCCAAAGAATTGTCAATATATCTCCATGATACAGTACATTATCCAGACAGAAATACTCCCACTGATTTTCGGGGATTAATGGATTTACTTCAATTTTTTCATCAGCTCTAGGCCTTAAACCAACAAGACCTGTAATTAAAAGATCATTAAAGGTAGAATGGTTGTAATACCGGCTTCTTTCGCGATCTCCCATGAGCCAATACCCGGTAGATTCGTCAAGATACTCACCGATATAAGGTCTACCTCTATAGTATTGAGATTCCACATACAAATCCAACAGCTGGTAATAATCCTCTTTTTGAACAATATTCTGGTTATAATCATTCATAAAATTTGCCAAAGCAGTCATGGTTTGCGAAGTTGCAAAGGGCCATACCGCTCCATCCCATTCGCATGTCCCTGTACCGTGAGTTCGAAAACGAGGGCTTCTCCGCTCTGCTGTCGTTAAACCGAAAGGAGCTAAAAAACCTGCTTCATTTTTCACCTGTTTCCAGGCTTCATTGTATTCTGAATTTTCATCAGGTAAATTGAAATACCAAGGTATAAAACCAATAGCCTCCCGAACATTTGCGCAGGTATCATTTTCTGTAAAGGTTTCAAAAAATTGATCTTTCGGATTCCATAAGTGCTGTTCTACAAGCTGTTTTAATGTATCTGCTTTTTTATCGAATCTACTGGCAAGTTGTTTATCCCCTGTCATTCGAGCCATTTTGGCAATAGCCTTTGCGTTTCCGTACATATAACTATTAATGGTTGGTCGTGCATTCTTTATATGACGGCCGCCACTTAGAGATTCTTCCATACCGTCTTTCACATCATGTTGCCAAAAAAGACCATCATCTCTCTTTCTATCGCCTTCCCATGCCTCATATTCTTCAACCAAGTCAGGAAACATATCTAGCAAGTAATTTTTATTCTGATCTACCAAGAACTTATCGTAAAGACTAGAAGCTGTCCAACTACTAAAAGTCCTAAGTTTCTCCATATTTTCGCCGTCATTTCCTCGAAACCATACGTGAACATCCTGATTTATATAATCTCGATTATGCAACCAGCGAAATTCGTGAATATGATGACTTAAAGCACAGCTTATTAAATTGTATTTATCAGCATAAGATCGATCTACTAAAAACTCTGTTATCGCATAGCCCTCTGGGGTTTTCTTAATATGTTTTCTTGCCGTCCACCAACGGTAATAAAACATTTCTTCAAAGCTTTTCTGTGAGGTTTCAAACAATGGTATATTCTGTTGCATCCAATTCCATGAACTATCATTGGGTATAGCTTGGGCTATATTTTCACCTTCCATAGTATTGAATTTATCAGCATATTTTTTAAAATTCTCAGTTCTAAGAATAAAGGATTTCGATGATACAGAAGTTTGTTTGTTCCGTTCGTCCTGAGCATCACATGAATAAATCAAAGTGCAAATGCTTAATAGAAGATATATTTTCAGATCATTTAGATTCATAAATTTTATTTTGATGAAAAAGTATAGGTTTTACCTTTTTCAGTTTCAATATCGTATTCGTAGTATTTAGGAAGTTCAGGTTGACTCGTTTGTGATTTATCTTTAATTATTGGTTGCTGAATTGGATTGATTTTGAAAAATGAATTTGAATTTTCTCCTTTTGCTAATTTTAATTTTTTTAGATCCATTTTTGATTCCGTGCGTAACCGAAGATTCCCTCCAAGATTCGATTTGATAGTTACCTGCTGAATTTTGTTATTTGACCATTTCAGTTCTTCAATAGTAAAACCACCTCTGGCCCTAATCCCTTTTATCGAACCAGTATTCCAGGCATCTGGTAAGGCTGGTAATAAATGAACGGCCCCTTCATGACTTTGCATCAACATTTCAGCAATTCCTGCAGTAACACCAAAATTGCCATCGATTTGAAATGGTGGATGCGCATCTAACATATTCGGATAACTTCCTCCTCCATCATCTCCAACCAAGCTCAATTGGTCATTCAAAAGTTTGTAAGCATGATTTCCATCTAAAAGTCGAGCCCATAAATTTACTTTCCACCCCATAGACCATCCTGTAGATTTATCGCCGCGATGTTCTAAAACAACCTTAGTTGATTCAAATAATTCTGGATTTCTAAAAGGTGAAATCTGGTTACTAGGAAATAAACCGTATAAATGAGAAATATGACGGTGATCGTCTTCAGGATCATCCCAGTCTTTTAGCCATTCTTGCAGCTGCCCGTATCGACCAATTTGCATTGGCGCAAGTTTTTGTTTCGCTGAGTTTAATTGCTGAACAAAATCCTTGTCTTTATTTAAAATTTTGGCCGCTTCAGCAGTATGAGTGAACAGATCAAACATTAATTGCTGGTCCATTGTGGCTCCTGCCGTAATTGAAGCATTTCCTTCACCACCACCATGAGAATTTTCAGGGGAATTGGAAGGTACTACAACCAGATATCCAAACTCTGGATGTGGCACCATAAAATCCAAAAAGAATTCAGCTGAACCTTTCAATATTGGATAAATCTCATCCAGATATTTTTTATTACCTGAATAGTTGTAACGTTCCCATAAATCCTGCATTAACCAAGCTCCGCCACTTGGCCACATTCCGGAATGGGAATTGTCGATGGGACCGGTTATTCTCCAGATATCGGTATTATGGTGTAATACCCAGCCATCTGCATCATACATTATCTTTGCAGTTTCTCTTCCTGTTTCGCTTACTTCTTTTGCAAGTTGAATGAAAGGTTCATGCATTTCTGACAAATTAGTAAGCTCAGCAGGCCAGTAATTCATCTCTGCATTAATGTTCATCGTATACTTACTTTCCCAAGGCGGAAATAGCATATCGTTCCAAATACCTTGTAGGTTAGCCGGTTGGCCGCCAGGTTGAGAACTGGAAATGAGAAGATATCTCCCAAATTGGAAATAAAGCTCTACCAGTTGAGGGTCGTACTGTTCTGAAAAATTTTTTATTCGCAGATTCGTAGGCTGATCTAGCGCTTCTGTTTTACCGAGTATTAAAGAGACTCGATTAAAGAACTTTTGATAATAATCCGAATGATTTTTTTTTATTGATTCAAAGTCTTTTTTTCTAGCATTATTCAGCAAGCTTATAGTCTTCTTACGAACATCTTCTGAAAGATCTTTGTAGTTTTTGAAATTCGTAGCAATAGAAATATAAATAGTAGCAGAATCTGCATCTTTTATTGCGATAGTCCCATTTTCCGACTTCACAGATCCACCCACTGTTTCGACAGCCAGCCTGCCTTCAAAATCTACGCCTCCGCGCAAACCTTCATGATTACTGGAGGTTCCGTCTAACATAATTACATCTCCACGACTTACAGGATCTGTTTTATCATACGGACTTTGCATCAGGATATTCGTAGTTATCATTCCTGGTCTATCTGCTGAAAGTTTTACGGCAATTACATCATCTTTAAACGCTGAGAGTATTTCTCTATTAAAAGTTACTCCATCAACTTTATAAGAGACTGAAGCAATTGCATTTTGAATATCCAAATCGCGATAATAATCAGTATAGTTACTATGACCTGCAAAGGATATATAAACATTACCAAAAGTCTGGTAAGGCATTCCATTATTGGTTTGCGATCGAATATCGCTTGTTGCCAAATCCTGGGCTTCTTTGTATTTACCTTCAAAAATTAGTTTTCTGACTTCTGGCAAAGCCTCTAAAGCTTTTTCATGAGCAATACTGTTTGGCTGGCCTGCCCATATCGTTTCCTCATTTAGCTGCAAACGTTCTACAGAAGGACTTCCAAAAACCATTGCTCCTAAGCGTCCATTTCCTATAGGTAAAGCTTCGTTCCAGTTTTCTGCAGGCTTGTCATACCATAATTTCAAATTATTTTTTGACTGTCCGAACAGCGAACTAGTAAAAAATAGCATCAAAATAATACCGATATGGCCTAAGAGTTTACTCATACTTTTATTTTTCATAGGTTAAACCGAAAAGGGCATATAATTGATTAATATCGTGCATAGCATTCTTTGGCAGTTGTTCTCCATTATCTCCAAACACTTTCATTTCATTTTCTGTTTCTAAAGAAATATTTTCCAAAATCTCTCCATTTTTAACGATTTTTGATAAGTCTAAATCAAGATATTTTGCCATAAATGGATACATCGCTTTACGCTTTGATTCTTTATAATTATGGCCTTCATCAGCAAAATGTTGATTTTCCAATTTTCCTTCAGCATTGTAAAAGGAGTACACCTTTTTTATAAAAGGATACTCTATTTCAGGTACATGTTTTGTCCAATCTTGCCCATCTGAAACTATTAATTGAGGCCTTGGAGCTGCCATTGCCGATATTTCAGCATTATTGGTTCCGTTACCACATAAATGAATTGGCTGACCACTTTCACAAGGACAACCTCCCGAAAAATAAGATGAAACCATTACCACAGGAACCGATACCTTAATTCGATCATCAATAGCCGTTAAAAATAACGAATGTGACCCACCACCAGAGCCGCCGGTAATTGCAACGCGATTAGCATCTGCTTCAGCAAGTTTCAATAAATAGTTTAGTAATTTTATACCATTTAAAACCTGAATGGTTTGCGCAATACTCGTTTTATGATATTCTGAAGCAAACTGTAAAGTAGATTCTCCCCAACCAAATAGATCATAACTAACCACAATTGCTCCCATTTTCGCAAGATTCGCACATCTAATTTGTTCGCTTTCGCGATACCGCCCGTCTCCAAAATGACCATTAGGGGATAGAATTACTGCACTTTTATTTTTAGTTTTTAAAGGTCTGTAAATAGACCCTGTAGCATAAACCCCTGGAAGTACTTCAAGCCCAATATTCTCTACGCTATATCCTTTATATTTTCTTTTTTTAGTAATGACCACTTGTGGCTTTTCTAAAACAGGAGCATCGTTTATTTTTAACGCCTCGATAATACAAGCTTTTAAAGAAGCTTTTCGCTCTTCCCATTCCGATTTATTGGTGTAGAGATTATTAAGATACTCCAGTCTTCGTTTCCCAATATCTGGTGTGTTTCTAGGATAATCGAATTCCCGAATACTATAAACCGAATCTGATTCTTTCCAGAACATCAAATCAAAAGGTGAAAGAATCGCATTTAAAGAAGCTTCTAAATTGTATTGATTTATTCGCCAATCTGCATAATCTAAATATTTTTCGTTCAGTAGAGATTTCTCATCTTTTACAGTAATATTGTAGATTTCTTCAATATCTTCAATCGTTTTCGTAATAGATTGATTAAAATTACTGTCAGAATTCTGTGATTGTCCAGAAATAAATGCAAGAAGAGCCACCAAGAATACATAATTCTTACAAACAATGGTATATGTATCTTTCTGGTTGTTCATTATTATTTACTAATTTTTATAGTATAACTCCCTGAACCCAAATTGAATTCAACTTTTTCATTTCTAATAGTATAGTCCAGTAATTTCTCGCCGTTTACTAAAACTTTAGACGATTTTGAAGCAGGTAATTTTAAAGTAGCGCTAGTATTTACAGGTATCTTATATGTAAATGTTGTATACTCCACGTTTTTATTCCATTCTGCTATAATTGTTCCATATAAAGACTCATAAGATGATTGTACAAATTGCAAATTACCTACAAGTTCCGGTTCTAAGTAAAAATGCTTAAATCCCGGAGCTTTTTTATCAGCTTTTATTCCAGCTAAACTTTCATAGAACCACTCTTCAATTTGTCCCATCATAAAATGATTAAGAGAATTACCCTTTGTCGGATCCCATTGTTCTGTAAGAGTTGTTAAACCGAATTTAATCTGAAATCCATAACCTGGTGCATCATAATGGTTTTGCATTTTAAATAAGATTTCATTTTCATCGTTTTCAGCTAATACTTGATATAAGTATCTATTGCCTACATCTCCAGTTGTCAATCTGTAATTATTAGCCTTGATTGTATCCGTCAGGCTTTTCAGTACACGTTTTCTATTCTCTGGCTGAACTATTCCCATATAGATCGGCACCGCATTACTGAACTGGCTACCAGTTGCATAATTTCCTTTTTCAATATTGTAAAATTCAGTATTAAAAGCTTCTTGAATTTTTTTAGTCAGCTGTTCATATTTTTTGGCATCTGCAGATTTACCTAACATAGTCGCTGCTTTGGATAATAATTTTGATCCATAATAATAATGGCTAGTTGCAGAAAGTGCTATTGGGCTATTTTTTGAATAACCAGCAGCATGATCACCGTAATCATACCAATCTCCTAGTCCGTGGTATACAATATGTTTTCTTGCTGTCGAAGAAAGGTAATCTACATAGTTCTTCATTACCGTATAGTATTTCTCGATAAGAGATGTATCTCCATAATATTGATAATACATCCAGGGGAGCATAATTCCCGCAAGTCCCCATTCGGGAGAATCGGTAAAATCTCCTCCAAAAACAACATACTCCGGAGCAATATTTGGGATAAGTCCATTCTCCCTCTGGGCGTCTGCAATATCTTGCATTACCTTCGGAATAAAATTTTCAAGATGATAGTTGAAGAATAATCCAGGTCCGTTTAAATGGGTTTCTTCTAACCAACCCAACTTTTCACGATGCGGGCAATCGGTAAAAACACTATGAAAATTACTTTTAATCGCCGCATCTATTAATTGATGGGTATGATTGAAAATTTCGTTAGAACTTTCAAACGTTCCGCCAGCTTTTGCCGAATTATTTACGAAAAGTGATTGGATATCTAGAACTGTGGGAGGACCCTGAATTTCCTCCTGCTGGTAATTTGCACCTTCAATTTGTGCGTACTGATAACCATAATAACTGAAGTTAGGACGCCATGTTTCAACTTCATCTCCTTTAAAAGTATATTCATAATAATAAGGTTTTCCTGAACCTCCTTGGGAAATACTTCCATCTTCTTTTAGTTTCTCACCTACCCAAATTTTTAGCTTTTGACCTCTCTTACCCTTTGCTTTGAATTCTGGAAATCCTGAAAGATTTTGACCAAAATCGAGAACAAAGGTAGTATCTGCTAATTTCTGAGACTGCTTAACAGAATAAGCGTTTGATATAGCTACAGGTGTTGCCTGTTGAGGAAGTAATTTTCCTTTCGGAGCTTTCTGGAGAATCACATCATTCCACTGTGAATCATCAAAACCCGGCATATCCCACCCGATTTGCTCCATTCTTGCATCATAATCTTCTCCACCAAAAATCGTATTGAAAGTAATCGGACTTTTATCATATTTCCAACTGCTATCAGAATATATAATTTCTTCTGAACCATCAGTATAAGCTAGCTTCAACTGAAAAAAGAGCGTAGGAGGACCAAAGCTTATATAAAATTTAGAATACCTTTCTCCGATAACATTATACATCCCGTTACCAAGCAAAACCCCTATAGCATTATTCCCTATATCCAGTTGATTAGTAACATCATAAATATTATAATATACTGTTTTATCATAATCTGTCCATAGAGGTGCAAATTCGCTATTACCCACTTTATTTCCGTTTAAGCTGAGTTTATAATGACCTAAACCCGACACATAAATTTTTGCAGATTCAATTTTTTTATCCGCTTTAAATTCCTTTCGTAAGATGATACTTCGATAAGCTAGTGAATCTAATGATCCTATTATGGAATCTCTTTTTGATTTTTTGAATGTTGGAGTATGCATCTTTCGCCCTTCCGGCAAATGACTATTTGCTCGAGAAATTGCTCCTATCCATTTAGCCTTTAATTTTTCAGATTTAGGCGAAGTATAGAATTGTGCTATTTTACTTTTTGCAGAACCCGAATTATTCGTCCAAACCTCAACATTCCAATAATAATCATTCTCGTAATTAAATGGAGGACCATCATATTTTAGATGCTGACTCACATCGGAATTGATTTTTCCGCTATCCCAAAAAAGCTTCTGGAATTTTTTATCCCGAGAAACCTGAATTCTATAGGCCGTTTGCTTTATATCGAATCCTGAAGATTTTAATTGCCAGCCAAATTTCACCTCATTAGGATCAATTCCTAGAGGATCAGATTGCATACCAACTTCCAGTTCTACAATTTCTAAATTTGATGCAATAAATAGAGTTTTCCCTTCTCTATGAGATCCACAGGAAAGAAAAAGCAATGTTATTAAACCAAATATAGATCTAGTAGCTACTTTCATTTATTTCTTTAGTGCTTCCGTTTTTAAACCTTTAATATAAAAAGCGGCTTCTGGTATCTGTTTACCTGTATTTTCCAAATCCTTATAATTATCAGCTGGAGTATCTGGCGTAGGAAAATAACGCTGCTCACCAGTTCTAAACATAATTCTTTCAAAAGCATGAACAGGCGAATAAAATATACGTTCTGTTTTGTGTTTTCCATTTACAGTTAGCGAATACCACCTTCTAGACGGCTCTAATGTTATATCAATTTCATATTCTTTACCTAATTCATAATCTAATATATGTTTAAACCGAGCTCCAGATTTAGTTATCAATTCCCCCTCTTCATTAAAAATTAAGCGTACTGCTGGTAGACCTTTTTGATTTTGAAATTCTACTTGCAACATGCCATGATTATTTTGACCTGGCATAACCGTAAACGTAGCGTGAAGATTCTCGGTATGCGGTATGATACGATCCACTCTTGCATAATCAAATGCATCCTTATCCTTTAGGGCAAGCCATTTCACATCATCTTTTTTCTCTATTCCTACAGTTGCCCATTGCAAATCATAATAATTCCACATATTTAATTCCGCTCCATCCGGCAATTCATTAAACGTCTCATCTATATGTTCATTGACAGTGGCAGTGATAGGAACCGGAACTTTGGCTACCCAAATATCTTCTTTATTCACACTATACGTTAACCACATATCCCTATCAGGAGGATTACCATTACTTTCTAAAATTCCGCGAACATACTGAGGGCCGTAAGACTTATAATTCCCTCTGTACCGCATTGGACTTATCTCACCATGGACCAGGAATAAATTATCATATACTAATCCATCTGAACTTGTGGATAAAGCAAGTGGCCATCTAAATTCGGAAGGATTATAAACTGTCGCGTATTTACCGTCTGATGTTTTTTGTCCCCATATTTTAGCATTACTGTTTACGAAACCTGGTGCACGCATGGGATGATATTCCCAATTTTCACCACCATCAAGACTCAATGAAGTAAGTGCATGTTTCCACCAACCTACCGTACGCCCATCGGCTAAATGGTAATAACTAAAAGCTTTAAATTGATCCTTTAGCGGAATTAATGCATCATCTCGATCTTGTTCTTCTACCCATTGTTGCATCATTAAAGGTTTGGAAAGAAGTTCTTCACAAGCCTTAACGAATTCCTTGTCTTTGCTTTTATTATAAAAAGCATATTCTGAAAGTGATTTATCCCAGGTCTTATTATATCTTATAAAATATATTGGCCCCAGACTTCCATCTTTTTTGATTTCTCTAACTACACGACCAATTCCTTTTCCATCATTAGGATCGTCTTTTTCGTTTAATGCTATTCCATAATATGCTAAGGTCAGAAATTTACCATTGGAGGCTTTGTAAAACCCCATACGCTGATGCATTACTGCAGTAATATTATTAGCTTCTCCTTTCACTCCTTCTTTAGTCCATCCATTAGGAATGTTATATTCTGGAAAAATCACTTCAGGTTTAGTCCAATCTTTGCCATTTTTTGAAGTAATAAGTAAAGTAGTACTTGGTGGAATATGTTCACCGATAGAATCGTTAAGATATTGAACAAAAAATGTATTATTCCAATATGCAATATTTGGCGCGTGATTATAGGTCCAACCCAAACCATCTGCAGTTTCAGGATGCTCTCTCGATGCTCTCATAATCTGAGTAGCATGCGTACCAACTGCTGGTCTTAATTGGCCATGATGATAATCTATATTTGATAAAGTAGTACCAACATATTTCGCAGTATCTACTTTCTGAGAATAGAATATTAACGTAGATGTACTAAAAATAAGCGTTATTACTAACTTTTTAAAACTTCTTAAGTTTAATCGCATGCAAAAAGAGATTAATAAACTTGTTTAAATTGTTATTTTAATTCTTTGCTTTTGGCGATAAGCCCATTTAAAACCTTATTAGAAATACGGGTAATTGTTCCGTGTTTATGTCCTTCTGGTAATTCAATTTTATCACTTATATTTTTGAATTCCTTGAAATTTTCAGTTTCAACAGCACCAAAGCTTTTATCACCATAATTATCGTAATAAATAATATATTTCCCATCCTGTTGTATCACGGTAGGACCTTCTGTAAGAAACCCTGTAAAGGGTTCAGAAATATTTTTATAGGTACCTAATGGATTAGAAGCAAATGCTACTTTTAAATTTCGATTAGGACGTGTATTATCTTTAAGAACAAGGACATAATCTTCTGTATCACGCTTTACAATCACACAATCTATCATACTAAAACCAGCATCTATAAAAAGTTCTGTTTTAGTAAAATCTTTAAAATCTTTTGTGGTTGTAAAATACATCCTATGATTATTCTTTTCCTCTTCCTCTCCTTTTTCAAATTGAAATGGAATGGTAGAGGCCCAAAGTATTATGAAACGACCCAAATCTTTATCATAAAAAAGTTCTGGTGCCCATACATTAACTACATCCGGTTCATGATCCATAACTGGAATCATTCTAGGTTCACTCCAGCTTATAAAATCTGTAGTACTGGCATATCCAAACCCCTTACCACCACGCCAATCGGTTGTCCATACCATATGATACGTACTGTCTTTACCTTTGGTTACCGAAGGATCTCTCATTATTTTACTCTTACCTACAGTAGGCTTCAGGTAAGGTCCTGCAAGGTTTTCCCAATTATATCCATCATTACTGTAAGCAAGATAAAGTCCTTCATCAGCTGGTTCACGAAAGCTCGTGAATAGATATACCGAATCTGTATGGCTTGCTTTAAAATTTGCTGTCTGATTTTTGATATTCTGACTCGTATTTCCGTCTTCCCCTCTTCGAATTTTACAAGAAAAAACTAAAAATAAGAGTACGAGTAAAATTCCTTTTTTCATCAACTTTATTTTTGAATAATTGAACTTGTACGAACTTCTCTAGCTTTTTGAAGGGTCTTTTCTACATTAGGTATTGTGTTATTTTGAAGAAAAATATTTTTATTATTTTCTCCTAAAACAGAAAGTAAAAAATCAAATTCTTGAAACATAGTTGTATTAGTTAATAGCATATTCTTCACATTTTCAGCCTTTATCACCGCAGTAATTTCAAGTGGTTTTTGAGATTGAACATTGTCTAATATGATATCTTCTGAATTTAAAATTTCAAAAGAAGATCCAATTTCAGTAGTGACAGAAATATCATGAAATTCTACATTTTTCGCTACAGAAACATAAAAGCCTTCTTCTGCTTCTAGATTGATATCAGAAAATGAAATATTCTGAATTGGCATTTCTTCGATACCGGCAAGTTTACCTGCGGTTTTAATATTATTCCCGGTGATTGCTGAAAAATGGATATTTCTAAATATAGGCGTTTGTTCTGTAACCGGTTCAATATTTTTGTTATGATCATAAAACATGTTCATCATAATTGCCTCTTTTTGAATATTATTCATTACGATATTGGATACACGTATATCTTCAACAATGCCTCCCCGTCCACGAGCAGTTTTAAATCTAATCCCGCGATCGGTTCCATCGAAAATACAGTTAGAGATGGTTATTTTTTTTATTCCACCAGACATTTCACTGCCAATTACCACTGCACCGTGGCCACTTAGCATTGTACAATTTGTGATTGTAACATTTTCAGTTGGAGTTGCCCATTTTCTTCCGTCGGCATCACGTCCAGATTTTATAGTAATACAATCATCACCTACGCTAATATGACAATCTGAGATATGCACATTTTTACAGGAAGTTGGATTTATACCATCCGTATTTGGTGAAGGTGGATTCTTAATAGTTACCCCAGTAATACGAATATTGTTACAAAATGCTGGATTAACAGTCCAAAATGGACTATTCTGAATAGTGACACCTTCAATCAAAATATTCTCAGACCGATAAGCCTGAATAAGCGGCGGTCGAAAAAATTCTAGGTTCATGGTTCGCTGATAATAATCTGAAGTTTCTAATTCTTGATTTTGCTCTACCCACATTTTCTGAAACTTGGTTCTTGGAGGTTTTTCTTTTGCCGTTTCGAAACGATACATTTCTAGCCACCATTTTTTTCCTTGCCCATCTATAGTTCCACGCCCGGTAATTGCTATATTTTCTACTTCATAGGCATAAATAAGTGGAGAAAAGTTTTTCATTACCGTTCCCTCCCATCGCATTTCAACAAAAGGTAAATAATCATCGAAATCGTTTGAAAATCTTAATAACGCACCAGCATCTAGGTGAAGCGTAATATTGCTTTTTAAGCGAATAGCTCCGGTAAGATAATCTCCTGCAGGAAAATAAATTGTGCCTCCTCCTTTAGAAGATGCTTTATCTATAGCATTCTGGATGATATTTGTAATCAATGAATCTTTAGTCTGCGATCTTTCTTCAGCGATATTAATCCATTCATTCTGCGCAAAAACAAAGAAGGGTAATAATAAGAATATAAATAATTGGATTTTTTTAAACATGTTTTAGACTTTTTTTTCAAGTATCAATACCCAATCATTTCCTTCTTTCTGCTCTCCTTCAGGATCAAAAATAAATATATCTTCTTTTGCGCTTGATTTATGCTGAATTATTGATTTTTCTCCATTACGAGGATCAAACCAGTAAGCTTCAAACTCATCAAAACTTAATTTTTCAGCATCGATTTCGATATTTTTCCCATTGTATGTATAAACCATAGCATAATCCTTACCACTAGTTGCCGTTAAATAATTATAACGCTCTCCACTATTCAACACTATTAAGGAATCCGGTTTTCTATCAAAATACGAATAATTAAGCATTAATTTTTTTAGATACTGCATTTGTTTTGCTCCTGGATCATTTAAAGCAACCTCCCAATATTTTTTATTTCCATAGGCTCCAGTTTTATCCTCAGGACGGTGCATTTGCATTACTGCGCTATGACCGTAGGTAAAGCCTGCTGCTCCTGCAAAAACCGACCAGTACGCATAACGTCTTATCTCGTGATCTTTCCAAAAAGGTTGTAAGGTATCATGAAGTCCATAAGGAATTCCTTCATATGATGGTTCTCCATCCAAAGTAGGTTTAATTGGTTTTAAATTATAGTCTGTTTTTACATATTTCCAATTATCCTCTCCGTACTTTCTTTCTGAATCATCCTGATCATAAGTACGATGTCCCGACTGAAACATATTGAAATCTAACCAGGTCGCATCATGAAACCAATCAGAAGAATCATGTCTTCCTCTTGGATGAAAGGTTATCAATTTATCTGGATTATATTCATCGAGGCTTTCCCCTAGCGCATTCCATACGTTGGTATATTCATTACCGAAAGTGTCTCCTCCATTCAACCAAATAACATTTTTATAATCTTTATAACGTTCCGCTAAAAATTTACCATATTTCCTTGCCTGATCTTCGTTTACATTCTTAATGTTTCCTCCCCAAACAGGGACCAAAGCCATATAAATATTATTCTCTTCTGCTGTTTTCACCGCATAATCTACATGATCCCAAAAATCATATTCCAAAGAGTCTGAGACTTCAGCTCCTTCAGTAAGTAAAGGCTCGGCAACATTCTTATTAACCAAGGCACTATCTTGATATACATTAGAAGCTTCTAATGTATGTAATACCATAGCTTGTATTACATTGAAATCTTTCGCTTTTCTATCTTCAATATAAAGCTTTATCTCGTCACGGTCAAGCTTATTAAACATAAGCCAACCGGTATCCCCGAGCCAAAAAAAAGGATCTCCATTCTCTTTTTGAAAGTAACGCTGATTCTCTGAAATAGACAGAGCTCCGAAAGAATCTTTCTCATTTTCTACAATCTCTGTTTTTTTGTTTTCCGAATTTTTGCAAGAAGACAGCAAAATAAATATCGAAAAAAATGTATAAAGCTTATAATGGGTTAGTTTCAACATAATTTAAATTTTAACGACGTAAAATAAATGTTCATTATTCGCTGGTTTGATTGTCACTTCTGAACCGGCTTTTAAGGTTTCTTTTTTTGTAGTTTCTCCCGTTTCTGGGTCTATAGTATACATTTGGAATTCACCAAAGAAATCGGACAGATCTACGGAAAGTGATCGATTTTCATTCAAGTAGAATAAATATGCCTTGCCTATATTTTGTAGCGTCCAAATATCACTTTCATAATCTTGATTTTCGGCAAACTTCATTTTTGGAACTTCTTTATAAAACGATTCCAAATCTACTCTTGGAATACTGGGTAAAGAAGCAGTCGCCATTAATTGAGCCCAACCGAAACGAGCTGCTGCATTTGTATTATATAGTACTGCTTTTTCAGGAAATTTATCTCTATATTCTCTAACAGAACGATATACAGACCTATTTGTTTCTTTACCGGTATTCATTTTGCGTGCATGTTGTCTTGGTGCTAGATTCTTACCACCTTCTGGAGCGTAAACTTTACCATCTTCCCTGTAGTACCAATATTTTATATCAATAACATCGATTATTGCTGCTCGCTCGCTGTTTTGAAGAATAGCATCCTGCACGTCTTTTGTGGCACTCAAACCAATAAAGGCCAAATTCTGATTACTTTTTTCCCATTCTCTAATAACATCTACCCAAAATTGGGTAAAATGTAACGGTCCCGTATATTCAGCGCTGGTAAACTGAATAGTGCTGCTTTCATTTTTAAAATTCTCTAGAGATTTCTCTATATAAGATTTATGTAATTTCCTTCGTGGTTCGTTAGTTACATCATAAAACTGTCGAGCCATAAAAATCCGTTTGTCACCTGCGTAAGGTGGTGGCTCCGGAAAACCGGTTTCATTGATATTATTGGCAGATCTCCACGGAGAACTAGACCAGTGTGCACCAGCTTCCAAAATATTATGCTGAAAATATTGTTGATGGAATAGCATTTGTCCTTCCTGCTCTGCTAATTCAGCAAACCGATGTAATCGTGACCAATACCAATTGTTATACTTTGTCAAATCATATTTACTCAAATGATCCCAGGCTATTCCTTTACCACTACGTGCAAATGGCTGTTCGTAAAATGGTGGCCAAGTGTCTGTATCATAGCGACGAATACGCTGATGATCGTCCATGCGGCGATCATACCATAGTCCATAATTATGATCCAGAGCTACTATATTTTTTTGCTTTAGCCACTCGATTGTTTCTTTAAGATCATCGGTTAAACCAAGACCTTGTTTACCGGGAGCAAAACGGGTGACATGCGGTGTGGATTTCCTAACATCGTCATCACGTAAACTACCACGCCACCACATAACCGGCATATGTTTACCTGTAAGGAGCTTACCGTTATAAGTAAGCATTCCATTAGCTATAACGATTTTAGTTTTGTTTTTTTCTGAATTTTTCAGTTTAGGTAGCTTCAAACTCTGAAAACTAATTGCCCGAGAATTATCAAACTTAAGTGTTTTTCGATGATCCACACTAGAGATCCATTCTTTTAATGCCACCCTTTCGCTATCTGCTTCTCGGGTTAATAGTTCTGCAGATTCTAGCGTTGGACTCGAAGAAGGCTCAGTTCCTATTTGTAAAATATCCGGATCAATTTCCGAAGTCGTTGCTCTCTTATTGAGCTGTGCATAAAACAAACTTCTGGGTGAAATATGACTATTTGCTTCTTTCCAGTGCCCATTTCCTGAATATTGTCCCCATACTCCAAATGCCCAGTTTTGAGCTGTAGGAGGACTTGGTACTTCCATCATAGATGCAGAACTTTCCCAGATTACAGAATTTGCTGCGGTCCAACCCGAACCTCTAGCTAATTGTCCCTGATTTGCAAAGCTGAGCGCATCACCATCTATATTCACTACATCAAATAAAATACCCGTAGCCCAACTTCCTATAGCTCCGCTAAAGCTAAAAGGTAAATATGCTTCACATTGTACAAATGCATTAGGCCCTGTAGTACCATAACCTCCAACTGAAAAGTCATGATATCCATATTCCGAATAACATCTTTGAAATAGCGTTTGTTGACCTTCCGTATAAAAAGTATGCCTTCTAAAAGCTGCAATTTCAGAAACTGGATTTTCTGAAATACAATCTTCTACGGTAATCTTGCTACCAGTTTTTAAGATATGAACAGCTCCTCCAGCTAGATTTTCAAAATTCACTCTTCGTACCCAACTATTTCTAGCGTTTTCAATAGAAATACCTAGCCAACGATGTTGTTCGTCTTTTAGATTGCTCTGATCAAATTTAGATTCAATTTTGAGGTTTTCAATCCCTACTTGCTCAATTCTACCGGGCCATTTATATTTTAAAATATCAATTTCATCCTTTTCAGAATTCATACTCATAGTCAAGGGAGCGCTTAATTGAACATTGTTGCCTTCGACTTTAGTTATACTACGGTCCCAGCTGATATTCCAATCTTCAGGTTTCCATCCTATCCACCCCGTTTCCGCACCAAAATTGTTCATTCCAAGAGTATCTATAAATGGCTGATTCAACTTCAACCTAATAAAAATATTATCTCCTTTTTTAAGATTAGCGCTTAATTGAGTTTTATTTGAACCTAATGGAATAAAATCTGATAAAAGTTTTAAACTATCGGTTATCTTGTAATCTTTTTCTCCCAAGATACGAAGCATTGCTTCTCTTTTAACTCCTGTTCCCAAAAGGACTGTTCCATTTTTAGAATTACCAGAACCACGAAGAACTATCCCCGATTTTTTTATATAAATAGTCCCATCTAATTGAAAAGTTCCTTTTTCCAGAACAACAGCTCCTCTAAATCCATTTTTATCGGGTTTTAAATTGGAAACATAATCGATAGCCTGCTGAATCAATTGAGTCGCGTCACCTTTCATTGATGGAATAGTTACCTTTCCGGAAATATTAGGAATAACTTCTGATGACATTTTGTAACCAGCAAAAGAAAAATCTGGGATTTGATTTCCCAATTTATCTTTTACATAAGTTATTCCACCATTCTCATCTTTATCTATATCCGGATAATTATCTTGACTATATAGAGATAATCCAGCTAAGAACAACGAGAAAATTAATAAACTCTGAATTGCTTTCATTTTTTAGTATTAATTCTGGACTAACGGTTTGGTAAGTGTGTTGCGATTATTTTCTAAGTTTTTCCAATCTATAATTTCTGTAGGATCCATACCATTAAAATATTTTTCAATATTTGAATATCCATCACCATTTATATCTTGATTTGCATCAGAAGGATCGTTAGGATTTAAACCATACTTAATTTCCCAAGCATCCGGTATGCCATCATTATCAGAATCTTTGTAAGGTTTCCCTTTATATTCAGGATACCCACCAACTTGTTTAGGACTAGTTATAATACCTTTTTTATAAGAATCTGCAGGTAATCTTCTATTTATATATTCTGAGCCTATATTATTCTCCAAACCTTCTTTATATTCTATCTTACCAGTTCTTACTTGTTCGATAACCCTATTATCTACTGGATCTCTTTTTGGTAAAGTTGCGCCAACATTATCGAGTACGAATTGATAGGCATCTTCCGCAGACATAATTTTAATTTGCTGCATTGAAAACATTTTGTCTTGTTTAATATAGTCTAAATGATCTTGTTTTTCATATTCGCTTTGATCTTCTAATTGAACGCCACCGTTCCAATTATCCTTAGACACTTCTGGATGACCAACCACAAAATTTCCTGATACATACGCTCTACCATATGTTTTTGGATCTAGATAACCAGACTCTGGTTTTAAAATTCTATAACTTATTGGTTTATCTTTTGGTGTTATTGGTCCCGGTTTAAAATAATTGTTGATAATATTAAATCGTGATCTATAATCTCCTCCATCAACTGACCTATTCCACCAATTAAAAATAACATTATTTATAAAATTGAAACTACCATACATTCCTACAGAAGGATTTCTAGATATATTATTAGCCCAAAGATTTCTAATAAAACTACTATTTAATCCTCCGATAGTACTACCGAAAGCATGATTGTAGGTATCCAATCCTTCTGAAGATATTGTATTTTGAATAGTGATATTTGAAGCAGGTAGCTTTTGTCGATCAGAATTTTCGTTAGGCTTAAACATGTTTCGGTACATTGACATGTTTTCATCTAACCCCCAACTTACAGAACAATGATCTATAATAATATTCCCCATAGGATCTCCTCCCAAAGCATCATCTCTTCTGGTGACATCGGTAGCTCCTCTTCTAAAACGCATATGTCTTACAATAACATCGTGGGTATCTATTGCAAAAGTTTCTCCCGCTACACAAATTCCATCGCCGGGTGCTGTTTGTCCAGCTATAGTAACATAAGGGGCTCGAATACTAATAGGTTTTTCAAGACGAATTATTCCTGAAACATTAAATACTAAAACTCGAGCTCCTCCAGCTTCACAGGCCTCTCTTAATGTTCCTGGACCACTATCTTTTAAACTAGTAATAACAAAAACTTTTCCTCCTCGGCCGCCAGGTGTAAAGGCACCGCCTCCTTCTGCTCCAGGAAAAGCAGGAATATCAGCTTTTACAAAATCGTCTGGATGTGATCCCCATGGTATATAAGGTCTATCTTCTTTCGCCTGTTCTCTTACAATATTACAAACTTTAGTATCCCATAATTCTTGTAAACGTTCTTCTTCCTCATTCATTATTTTATCAGTTGCATTTTGCAATGCCTTTGGAATTTCTGGATACTGCGCTACACAAATAAAAGAATTGAAAATAACTGTTATGAAAAATATGATAAAATTGGATATTTTAAAAGTCATCTTAATTATATTTAATGTTATGCATTTTACCTATTAAATAATAATTAAGCATCCTGTGCCTTCTTGGATTTAGTAAATTTCTCCGGGCAAGCCCACGGAGCATTTTAGCTGAACGCGTTTTCAAACTTTAAAAATTTACTAACGAGGCAAGCCTCGGGGTATTTATCCTCCTAGAATAAAAAAAGCCTAATCTTTTTAAGGTTAGGCTTTTTATCTATTGATTTTAAATTAATTTATCATTTAGAAAACTATCAAAATATTAAACAGTTTTATTTAATAGCACTAATCAACTTTTCTTGTCTACATTATTACCTAAATTTCGATAATCTATGTTTTCAGTTGGATCTGTGCCATTTAAGTACTCTTCAATATTAGTATATCCATCACCATCAAGATCCTGGCTTGCATCTCCAGAATTATTAGGATCAAGACCATATTTTATCTCCCATTGATCTGGCATACCGTCACCGTCGCTGTCAACAGGAATATCTTTTTTATTATAAGTAAGTTTCGGATATCCTCCAACTTCAGACACATTATTTACTATACCTGTTTTAGTTGTTGTTTGTCCTGTGCGAACTGTTTCTATTACGCGAGCATCGACAGCGTCACGTCGAGGTAGTGTGGCTCCTACCTTTTCTAAAACAGCATCGAATGCATCATCTGCTGCTTGGTGCGGAGCAACTGGCCAACCTACGAAAGGTGTATTAACTCTAGCCAATGTTTTAAGTTCATCTACATTCGCCATTTCTGGACTTTGACCTCGCATACCTGCCCAATTATTATTAGTAACTTCTGTATTATTATGCATTATATTACCTGCAACATACCACTTTCCAGGACGATCTGGAGATTCTTTATACCAATCACCTTCAGCCCAGGCACTTCCAGGGGAGTACATATGACGCTCTTCAATACGTGCAAAAATTGATCGAATATTGTCTTCAGTAGCTGGCCCTGGTTTAAAATAGTTATTTATTAGGTTGATCATAGATGTTTCATCTCCCCCGTCGATAGATCGGTGTCCCCAATTAAAAACAACATTATATCGAAAGTCAAATTCACCCGACATTCCAATTGAAGGATTTCTCGCCGTATTGCTGGCGAAAAGATTATGATGAAATGTAGATGGATTACCTCCCCAAGTACCTCCAAAAGCATGTCCTTTAGCGTTTAAGGCCTCACTCGAAATTGTCCATTGTACAGTGATATGTTTAGATGGATCCTTTATTTGCGTAGTTTCATCCATGGATGGTCTCATATGTCTGTACAAAGATATATTTTCGTCCATTCCCCAACTTGTGGAACAATGATCTATAATTATGTGATGACTTGGGTTACCTCCAATATTGTCATCGCCCTGGCCTCCAGATGCTATACCTCTTCTAACTCTCAAATGTCTTAATATTACATTGTGAGTATTTATATTAAGAGTTCCGGCTATGCATATACCGTCTCCGGGAGCAGATTGACCTGCAATAGTTACATCCGGATTATCTAAATTTAGATCCCCATCGATTTCGATGGTACCAGCTACACGAAAAATTATAATTCGAGCCCCTTTTGTTTCTAGTGCTTCACGTAAACTACCAGAACCTTTATCATTTAAGTTTGTAACTGCAATTACTTTTCCTCCACGTCCTCCACTTGTAAACATTCCTGCTCCCCAAGCTCCTGGAAAAGCTGGTATTACTTCTTCGGGTAAACGAGGTGGATGCGGTGGTTCACTTTCAGCAAGTTTTTTTTCTTTCTCTTCTCTTCTCTTTTTCCAATCTTCACCTTCTTTAGCAAGATCGTATCCTCTAGAGGAAAGGTAATTATTTATTTTTCCTTTATATTTTCCAAACCACCAATGCTTTTTATGAGAAGACCCAGCATCCATAGCTTTCTCTCTAGCTTCTTTTAAATTTTTAAGAATAAAAGCTTTTTCTTCTTCTATTAATTGCGGAAGCATTTCTTGAAAAGCTAAGTATGTTTTTGGAACAACACTATAAGTCATCCCATCCTTTACTTTTTCTATTTGATTTTTATCTAATTGCTTCGCTAAATCTTTCAAAAAAGAATTGTGTAATCTAGCGATTTCACCTTCTGATTTCTCTCTAATTTCATCTACTTTTTCCTCGTATTTTTGGGGATAATCTTCTTTTGGAAATCTCTTCTGAATTTTTTCAACATCTTCATCTCTCTTTTCATGAACTTGACTTAGGCTTCTATATTGCTCTGCTATTAAATTCCGAACATTCAAGCTTTTTTCTTGATTACTAATTTTAATATTATCTACAATTTTCTCTGCTCGCTTGTTTGTAACTTTTACATAGTCAGGATCAAAACCAACCTGGGCCTCCATCATGAAAAATGAAAGCATTCCTATAAGCAAAAAGAACATTTTCTTCATCTTCATTATTTTTTATAATTATTTAATCCATCTTCTAATTCTGCCAGTGTATCTCTATTATTACTAAGATTGCTCCAGTCGATAGTATTTTTAGAATCTATTCCATTAATATACATTTCAATATTTGTATAACCATCTCCATTAAAATCCTTTTTGGCATCGGAATAATCATTTGGATCAAGCCCTACAGCATTTTCATATGCATCTGGCATCCCATCTTTATCTGAATCTATATATTTTTCACCATTATAATCAGGATAGCCTCCAACCTGAGAAATATCTGTTATAATTCCATTTTTATAAGAATCTGCAGGCAATCTTCTATGCTCGAATTGATAGAAAGAATCTGGATCTAATCCTTCTTTATAAATGGCTTTGCCAGTTTCTACTGTTTTAATTACTCGTTGATCAACCTCATCTCTTTTTGGTAATTTTGCTCCTACATTTTCTAGAACGTGGTCATATGCTTCTAACGTTTGCATTATAGTAATATGAGGCATTGGTAAAGGTTGCTCTACTTTGATGGATGAAAACAAATGTTTGGACTCTTCATAAGTTAAAAGATTACCATCCTTACCTTCCATTTGTACTCCTCCATCCCAGTTATTTTTTGTTACTTCTGGAAAGCCTTTTACAATATTGCCATTTACATAAGCTCTTCCAAAAAGAAGTGTATCTAGATCACTTAAGCCACCTTCAGGCTTAAGAATACGATGGGCTACAGGTTGATCTTTTGGAGTTACAGGCCCAGGTTGATAATAATTATTGATAATATTATATTTTGCCTTATAATCTCCTCCATCTGTAGTTCTATGACTCCAGTTAAAAACTACATTATTCACAAAATTGAATATACCATTCCATCCAATCGATGGATTTCTTCCGGCATTACTTGCCCATAGATTTCGCATAAACGAACAATTCTCTCCACCTAAAGTACTTCCTAAAGAGTGATTATAAGTATCTAATCCTTCCGAAAATATACTATTCTGGATAGTAACGTTTACGGTCCCTAATTTTTCCTGATCATATTCGCCACCAGGACTATACATATGTCTATAAATAGACATATTTTCGTCTAATCCCCAACTGGCCGATACATGATCTATCATAATATTTCCTACGGGATTACCACCTATAGCATCATCCCTTCTTCCCACAAAAGTTTCCCCTCTACGAAAACGCATATGACGTATGATTACATCGTGAGTATCGATCCAAACCGTTTCACCAGCTATCACTACTCCATCACCTGGGGCCGTCTGGCCTGCAATTGTAATATAGGGAGCGCGAACGATTAGAGGTGTTTTTAATTTGATTATACCTGCTACATTAAAGACAATTGTACGTGCTCCACCTTTTTCACAAGCCCACCTGAAAGAACCAGGCCCACCATCGTTTAAATTGGTTACTGTATAAATTTCTCCTCCTCGGCCTCCATAGGTAAACATGCCTCCACCTTCGGCTCCTGGAAAAGAAGGTATTTTCGCTTGCGGTATATCTGTAGATCTATACGCCCAAGGAACGTAAGGCTTTCCTTCTTTTACTTCTTTTTGAACTACTTTAAAAGCTTCCTTCCAGACTTCATCGGAATGTTTGTAAGCTTCTTCTTTTATTTCTTTTTCCTTCGCTCTATCTTCTTCCGTAAGGCTAGGGTATTGTGCATGTACTGTGCTAAATATTCCAAAGAAAAATAGGGCTTTGAACAAATATTTTCTAATCATTAAAAGATAATTTTAAATTCTAAATTTTCGGAAATAGAAAAGAAACTTATCTCAAAAAAGAGATAAGTTCTTTCTATATTAGGTTAAATAAAAATTAATTAAGCGGATCAAATGTTCCTCCCCAACCTACGGTTTGTTCCAAATATGGATTTGTATCTATCAAATCTTGATATATTCCCAAGAAGTAATACTCGTTATACCAAGAAAATGTCCAGTTATTATCTGTTGGATCTAAATTATCTCTAACCTGAATCCTAAAATAATTATCTCTCAACCAATCCGCATATTCATCTTGATTGGATATACCTTCTGGAAATTCATTCGGTTCTCTATTCACAACCGGAGCTATTCCTTCCCCGTTTGGTTCAAAAGGATCATCTGTACCAATATAATCATCACCATTTTCGTCTTGAGCTATAAAATAGAAACCTGTTCTTCTTGTTCCATCGATAGGATCTAATCCCAATCTAGTACAAGTTCCAAAGTCATCATTAAATAGCATCCACCGTTTTAAAGTATAGTACCTTTTCTGTCTTTCGTAGGCTAATTCTACCTGTCTTTCTTTTACCACAGCTCCAAATAATTCATCTCTAGAATTCACATCAGCTAAACCGAAACTTCCATCTAGATTTTCTAAGCCTGCACGTTCTCGAATTTCCATGATACCCTGTTTTCCTTCTTCCAAATTATTTATTCCAATAGCTGATTCGGCAAGATTCAAAACTACTTCGGCAAATCGTAATTCTATATAATCGTTTCCAGACTGTGTAAAACGATCTGAATTTGATGCATCAGAATTTGTCATCTTTTTAACATAAAAACCACTAGCATTGGCAGCATCATCCGTATCTTCATTTGGCTGATCTATGCCTTGTTCGCTAAACCAAGTATAATTCCAAGATCTATAATCCGGATCTTCTGCATAAGGATAATTATCGCCAGGAAAAACGAAAGTAGCATAAAATCTAGGATCCCTATTTTTATAAAAATTTTGTATATCATAGTCATAAATGTCAGATTCTCCAATAGGCTTACCATCCTTCATAGGGAACGCATCAACTGTTTGTTTTGTTGGTTTAGCTTGATAAAAAGACGGCTGATCACTCGGTCTGTTAACAGTCTCCCAACCACTATTCATTTGTCTATCGTTTGTTATAGTATTAAAACTCCAAACCCAAACTGCTTCTGGATTACCAACTTCCTGATCCCAAATGTCCGCCCATTCTCCTTGAAATAAATCAAATCCATTTGCTTCAAGAATATTACGAGCTTCTAAATTTACTTCATAAGCAGACTGCCAACGCTCTTGTTCATCATCTCTATTAAACTGAGGACTCGCCCACAATAATGCGGCTCTTCCCTTTAATGCTGCTGCTGTTCCGCTCGTTACACGTCCCCAATCGGCAGCATCACTCCATCTTCCTGGCAGCAACTGTTTTGCCATATCTAAATCCGACATTGCTTGTCCCAAAGTTTCCTCAGCAGATGACCTTGATGTTTGACCGGCTGGATCTACAATTGGGTTCTGAGCCTCTAATTCAATTGGAACACCACCATACCAACTTGCTAAATCCAAATATTGATAACCACGCCAAAAATACATTTGACCTTTGAGGTAATTTTTAGCATCCTCATCCATGGTATCATAATCGTCTACGTTATTTATAAATAAATTAATCTGTCGTATTCTAGTATATGTGGTATTTTCAATTTTTGATGTCATTTTTCGACCTATGTAATCCCAAGCATGGTATTCATTTGGCGAAATGGTTGCCCATTCTTGATTCCATCTGGTTTGACCATAATACTCATCACTAGTTTGTAATAAATCATCGTTATGCGAGTGATACCACCATTGTGGCACATTACCGTCGTTAGGTAAAAAAAGAGAATAGACATAGTCTACATAAGCCCTAGCTCTCAATTCATCTTGAAATACTTGTTCATTTACTCCTGTCCAATCCTGTTTTTCTTGGAGAAACTCATCACTACAAGAGCTCACCATCAAAACAAATGCAAGTAAATATAAGCTGTTTAGATTTTTTATATTAAATGTTTTCATTGTATTCATTTTTAAATTTATGGTCTGATATTTAACCCTAAAGAAAATGTTTGCAGTATTGGATATCCTCCCCATGCACTATTAGCACTTTTATAAGAGTATGGATTATAAAAATTGAAAGGATTAAGAGCAGTTAATCGGACACTTAAAGACGAAAGATTTAAATTTTCTGCTGTTTCCCTAGGTAAAGAATACCCCACATTTAAGTTCGGCATAGTGAAACGAAAGCTACTAACTCTCCAAAACTCTGAAGGTACCGCATTTATGTCGGAAAAATATGGATTAGGCATTTTTCCATTTGGATTAGTATCTGGATTATAAATGTCATTCCATATACTTGGAACGCTAGCGAAATTTTGGTTGATTTCTGAATTAATATCAATATCTCTCGCATCTATAGCATCGAAGCCTCCCCAAGACATTCCGAGCGTTGCTTGAATACTAAAATTCTTATATTTTAATCTAATTGTTGAACCTATTCCGTATCTATTATTAGGTTTTTCTAATTCTACACGATCATTTTCATTAATAATCCCATCAGGCTCTGCAAATTCACCATCTCCAAGATGCTCTCCTCTTACATCTCGATAATAAAGCATTCCTGGTCTCAAATCTTCTGTAGGGATTCCAAAAACCTGCTGAATATTGTATTGATCTACATAAGCATCTATGTCTGCTTGATCTTTGAACATTCCTAAATAATCGTAACCCCATGTTCCTACTTCGGCCATCTCTCCTTGGCTTGCATTCCACGGCAAAACAGATGTTTCATCAAAGTTACCTACCAATACTTTATTAGTACTCCATCCACTATTAACATCTATTCCGTAACTAAAGTCTTGTCCAATATTATCTTGCCAACCTAAAGAGATTTCTCCACCCCAGAAATTTACTTCACCATAATTTTCAGCTGCAACAGTGCCTCCTATAGAAAATGGTACAGCCCCTGTTCTTTCAATTAGCATATTTCTTCCCTGATTATAAAAGGCATCTACAGTGACATTTAACCTTCTATCAAAAAACTGCATATCAATTCCCAAATTATTTTTATAATCGTCACTCCATACAGCATCTCTATTAGGCGAAAGTTCCATTTTAAAACCATCGGTTCGCGGCGAATCGCCTCCAAAAACTCCTCCTTTCGCTAATTGGAACGTGTAACGCTGTCTCCATGCCCACATTTTTGTATCATCCTTCCCTAATTTACCGTGAGAGAATCTAATTTTAAGAAAATCTAACACATCCGAGTTAAAGAAATTTTCTTTTGAAATAATCCATCCTCCAGAAATTGAATAAAAATGTCCCCAATAATTCTCTGGAGCAAATTTTGTTGATGCATCTGATCGGTATAGAAATTCAAAT
The DNA here is from genome assembly GCF_030409505.1 of Zunongwangia endophytica. Classification (NCBI taxonomy): domain Bacteria; kingdom Pseudomonadati; phylum Bacteroidota; class Flavobacteriia; order Flavobacteriales; family Flavobacteriaceae; genus Zunongwangia; species Zunongwangia endophytica. Next base: position 1,830,442 of record NZ_JAUFPZ010000002.1, read on the forward strand.
AAATATTTATCATTATATCTGTAATTTAACCTACCAACATAAGACAATGAACCTGATTCATACTTCCAGGTATACCCATCTACATTTCCAAAAGCGGAATTAAATTGACCATTAGAATCTGGAGCGACCTCTTCTCTTAAAACTTGTTGCTGTGTACCTTCAGTTTCTCCTCTCTCTATGGTTGCTAAAGCCCCAATAGCATGTTTACCAAATGTTTGATTATACGTTCCGACGAAATTGTATTGTTCCGAAAAATTATCAGAATTTCTATAAAAAATGCGATCACCATTTTCAACTTCTATAGGTTCACCAATTATTTGAGCATCCGGAAGATATATATGACCATTATCGCCGCTGGTTTCAAAATTGTAAAGCTCATAAATAGTTCCTAATTGGCTGAGCTTTCCCGTCCCCATATTTCTACCATAAGTTGCTCTAAATGAGAGGCCATCTACAAAGGGCACCTCATATTCAAGATTCATATTAAATGTGAGTGTTTGGTCTTGATTTTCGGCGTAATTATTTAGGTTTTGAATAGCGAAATAATGATATCCATCACCACCAACACCTCCATCCGGAATATTTACAGGCAATCCATTAATATACGGCGGAATGTATCTCGGAGCTCTTAAAAGGCTATTATAATCATCTTCTGCATTTTCACCAGTTACTTTATTGAAGGTCGATGAACGATTAGAAAAATTCCCGGAAACCTGTAAATTTGCATTCAATCCTGATGCTATATCTACACTCGTTCCTGCTCGAAATGTCCATTTGTCATAATCTACTTCAGATAAATTGCCTGTTTGCTGATAATAAGAAGCACCTCCAAAATAAGTAGCGCCTTCGGCTCCCCCACTAACATTAACAGAATGTCTTTGAGTAGTAGCAGAAGACCAAGCTCGATCAAGCCAATCGTATTCATTATTTTCAAAATAAGCGATTTCATCATCAGAGAAAAAATAGTTTGCACTATTACTATCATCCCTACTTACATTTGGATTACCGTAGGGACCGTTTAGTTCGTTTATGAATCGAGCATATTCTGCAGCACTTAGCATTTTTGTTCGTTCCTGCTCATCTGTTATACCATACGAACCATTGTAACTAAACTGAGGAGGTCCAGCCTGTCCACGTTTGGTTTTAATTACAACCGCTCCATTAGCTCCTCTAGATCCATAAACAGCGGCAGCGGCATCTTTTAAGATACTAATACTCTGCACTTCTGATGGATCAAGCTGATTGAACAAAGTGTTATCGTTTCTTCCTTGAGCATCAATTTGTAAAACCCCATCAATAATATACAAAGGCTGGTTGTTTCCTCCATCTTTAGACAGTGTTATAGGGTTTCTTATAGTCAAAGTAGGTTTTAGGCCAGGTCTAACTGATCCCCCAGAGATATTCACCCCTGGCAATTTCCCTCTCAGGGCTGTAGCGAGGTTTCCTACGGGTAAATCTTCAATTTCTTCCATATCTACAGTCTCTACAGCGCCAGTTAGATGCTCCCTTTTCTGCTCACCGTAACCTACCACAACTACATCATCTAGTTGCTCATTGTCGTCGCTTAAAACAACATCTATATTCCGCTCTCCTCCTATATAACGCTCTGTTGTTTTCATTCCAATAAAAGAAAATACCAGTGTATCCCTTCCATAAGCTCTAATAGTGTAACGACCATCCATATCTGTCACAACACCATTCTGTGTTCCTTTTACGAAAACATTTACACCTGGTAAAATATCTCCTCCTGAATCTGTTACATTACCGGATATTGATCTTTGATCATTAAGATCCTGAGCATATATCAGGAATCCACATAAGCAAAGAAAAACCGTAAATACCTTTGTAGTTATTTGTTTCATAGGTATTAGTTATTTTTTGTTAATAAAAATTAAAGATTTGTTAGTTAAACGAATTCAAACGATTTCGTAATTATAAAAAGCTACTAAAACGTTAACGATTTTATTTTTTTAGAAAACTTTAATAATTATTTCAAATATATATATGAGACTTGCATAACCTATCCTGCACTATACTGCTCAAAGTATTTAAATCCAGTAATTTATTACGAAAACATCAAATTAAAGCTTAGATTAAAAGAAAATATTAATTCTATTTATTAAAATTTTCGACTTTAGACAAGATCAAATGATGCCATCGTTATTTAGACGAATTTTAGCATTTAATAAGTGTTCCAAACGCTCATTCCTTCGTAATTTCTATTCCCCCAGGAGTAATAGGGAACAAACTGAACATCAATGATTTCCTGAATATCATTTGACATAGGCGAGTATAAGCTATTATTCCATTCGTGTTTCTTGCAGTTTGCCTTTCCTTCAATAGCTATTATTTTTCGTCCATTAATAAGTAATTCTTTTTCTGAAAATGGATCATTTAAATTTAAAGAAACGTTATTAACGCTATGGCATAAATTTTTATTTGACGTTTCAAGGCAGTAAACAATAGGACCTCTTTTAATAGCTACTTGACCTTTTGTAGATTCGACTAATGGATTTGCTTCCATCTTTTCAATCGGCATGGGTAGATGTATATCTATTTGATCTCCATTTTTGAGAGTCTTATTTATCTTGAAGTAACTACCTGAAATAACATTACTATTTATTTTTTTTCCGTTAATTGCTATTTCTGCATTTCTACTCCAACCCGGAATTCTTAAATAAATTTCCTCTCCTTTGGGTAATTTTTCAATTATTAGTTCAATACTTCCATCCCACGGATAATCAGCTTCCTGTTTAATCCTTATTTCTTGTCCGCTGCTATTCCTAGTATTCAGATAGTTACTCCCATATAAATTCACATAAACTCCATCTTCCGCTAAATTGTAGGCGTAATTATTAACTTCTGCAAGTGTTCGAGTTACGTTGGGAGGACAACAATTGGAAAGAGCAATATAGCCTTGTCTCTCGCTACCCCATCTTTGTTCAAAAGGGAGATCATTAGACACATTTAAGGGATTATTGTAGCAAAATTTTTGTCCTTCTAGGCTAATTCCAGAGAGCACACTGTTATATAATGCTAGTTCCATAATATCAGCATATTTAGCATCTGCGGTTATCTGGAGCATTCTCCAGTTCCACAGTACATTTCCAATGTTTGCACATGTCTCATTGTGAGCCGTAGCGTTTGGCAATTGGTAGGGCCTGCCGTAAGCCTGATGTATTTTTTGAACTTCTCCTGGGTCGTAAACCGTTCCATCAGGAGAAACACCATCATATAAAGCACCGCAGGCCCCTGTAATATACATTTTCCGATAAACAACATCCTCCCAAATAGATTTCAGATTTTCTAAAAGTTTCTCTTCCCCTGTTTCAGCGTAAAGATCGGCTACACCTGCGTATAAATAATTTGCTCTAACTGCATGCCCCATCGCTATCTTTTGCTCACGAAAGGGTATACGGTCTTGATTATCGTCTGTTCCATCATTTGTAGTACCTCTTATATTAAGTAGATTATTTGCAAGCTCAAGGTATCGAGAATCTTTTGTCGCGCGGTACATCTCTACTACCCCCATATAATGTGAAGGACAAATAGCATTACGAGCCAATTCCGGAGAAGCTTTTTGATAGAAGTCGTAAAGATAGTCTGCTACGTCTTTAGCAATATTCAGAAAATTTGCTTTTCCAGTAGCCCGATAATGTACACAAGCAGCAGTCATAAGATGCCCCATATTATATTTTTCAAAACCTAATTGCTGCTGAAGATATTCGTCTCCAAGCGTCCCCCATTTTTCTTCAATAATCACAGGGGTATGTATATAGCCGTCTTCACGCTGGGCTTTAGCAATCATAGTAATTGCTTCATCCATCTCCTTATCCAAATCTTCATCTAGTGTGGTTGCATACACTGCGGCCATTCCTTCAAAAACTTTATAAAAGTCACCATCATGAAACGATGGTCCATCATGTTTTCCTTTCATTAAGCCCGCTGCTATTTCAAAGTTACGATAGGCATGAGTAACCTCTTCATTATGATATAATTCCCACATATAGGGCAGCGTAAATTGAGTTTCCACATCAAACTGTTCTTTCCAGAAACCATCAGTCCATTTTACGTCTGAAAGTCCAACGCTTTTCAATTTAGAATATGGACTATTTTTATTCCCTACCAAACCTTGTCCTTGCGCAAAACAAAATTCTAAAATCACTATTCCCAATGCTAATATATTCTTCTTTATCATCTTAATTATTGAATATAAATATTGATCGTTCTATTCATAGTGTCTCCATGATCATCCTTAACACTTACTACAATTTCCTTAAATCCATTTTCTCCACTTTCAAAGGAAAGCGTATCATTGTTTTCCAAAGTAGCACAATTACCAGAAATTGAATACTCTGGAGAATTAATAAAACCTTGGAACAAATTCTTAATTGGAATCTCTAGTTTTTCATTTGCTTGAAGTATATAATGCGGTTCTGCAAGCCAGTTTAGATAGTTTTCTAGCTCAGTATAACCATCACCATTTTCATCATTATTAGCATCAGAAAAATCACCTTGATTTGAATTAATATTTAAACCTTTTGCTTTTTCCCACCAATTGGGAAGTCCATCATGATCTGTATCCCAATCGTCTCCTCGATGCTCCTCAGGATAATCTTCCCAACCTTCAGCGTCTTTTTCCGTATCTATCATACCGGCTATACCACTTTTACTACCTTTGTACTTATAAGTTCCTTCTATAGTTTCCTTTATGATTCTTTTGTCATGGTTATCTAATGGTAAATTGGATCCTACGTCAGAAACTACTAACTTATAAGCTAATTTTGCAGGTTGGGTTTCTACGAACGACGGAAAGAACGGTTCCTCTACAAAGGTTTCGTAATTCACTATTTCGTTATTCGAAATTATTGATCTCCTACCTTCTTCCTGGTTTTTTAAATCAAAATGTCCAGGCATAATATTTCCCTTAAAAAATGCTTTTTGCGAGCCTAAACCTACACCCTCATGATCCATAGTTAAGGCGTAAAACAAGTCTGTGGCTTCACCTGGTTTGTAGTAATTATTTACAAAGTTTACTTCGTGCGCCCCGCCATCTGTGGTTCTGTGTCCCCAGTTGTAGACGACGTTATTCCTTATATCCAATCTTCCGGCATAATAGCCATCACCATCCAATCCACCACCTAAACTCCAATTTCGACCATAATTATGGGCTAAAAGATTATGATGAAAACTACCAATATCACCACCTATAGTTGCTGCATAACCATGCATTTTGCCTTCTTCATATTTACCATGACCTGCTACATTTAAGGCTTCTGCAATCAAAGTTCGTTGTAGAGTGATATTATGTGCACCTCTTGAACTGAAAGATTCATCAATAGTCCAGCTTATAGAGCTATGATCGATTATACTATGATTTGCTCCGGTTAGTCCCATACCATCATAAGTTCTTCCTGCCCCAATTCTTACCCTCAAAAATCTTGTGATTCCATCATTACCAGTAAGTCCTATAGGTGCTCGAGATAATGTAATACCATTGCCTGGAGCTGTTTGTCCTGCAATTGTTACGTAGGGATCACTCACCACTAATCTGGATTTCAATTCGATATTACCCGAAACATTAAACACAATGGTTCTCGGTCCTTTCATTTCTTCTACTGCATAACGTAAACTTCCTTCTCCTTTATCCTTTAAATTTGAAACCTCCACGACTTTTCCTCCTCGCCCTCCAATTGCAAATCTTCCATATCCTTCTGCTCCGGGGAAAGCCAGCTGTGCAGGTTTAAAAGACCAGACTTCGCCCCGCGTAACATCCCCATTCTCATCAACTTCATCAACTCTCCAATAATACGTTTGCATTGAATAAAGATTTGATACCTCATAGCTTTTTTCCTTAAAGCTACCTTTAAATTCTTCTGACTCTTCAGTGGCATTTAATACTAGATTTTTATCTATTCCAAAAAATATTTTATGATTTTCTATACCTTCCGGAGAGTCCCATTCTAAAATAAGGTTATTTTCAACTACAACATGTTCATCAGCATTTTCTGGTTGTGGACTACGGGACTGATTCATCATATTCTGACCATCCAGTTCAAACCCATTTAAAACAATAGTTTTATCAATAGCTTCAAAATCATCAGCTTCAAAACGAATAATGGTTGGTTTATTCTTTTCAACCTCAAATTTTAAATAAGCCATGGCTGAATTAACAGTGGCATCAGTTCGATTTGATGGCTCTACTGTTCTTACTTTTTTATCATTTACCACAATGTTGACAGGTGCAAAACTTCTTGATTCGGGGCTGTCAAATGTGTTATGAAACGTAAGCAGAGAGTGAGTACCATTTTCCAAACCAGAAATTGTCATAGTCAATGAACCTGAAGAAATTAAGCCATCACTAACTAACTGCGCATAATTAGGAGCTTGAATACCGGCTTTATACCAACTGGATCGAAAATTACCCTCAAGTATAATAGTGGTTTTCCCAAAAGATCTACTCAAACGTTTCCCTTCTCCAACAATCCAGGACTCGTATAGAGGATCATTAACTTCCTTTAGTCGTCTACCATCAAAATCAAGATCAACCTTTAACGTTTTAAAAGCTTCATCTCGTTCTGTATTTTGCTGTGCCTTGCAGGCGAGATTTAAAGTAACCAATACTATGAAAGTAAGCTTAAAAGTTAACCTTATATATTTTTTTACATTCATTGCTGTACATTTAGATTCTGTTTTTCTTCTGCTGAAAAACTATATAAATTAATAATATCTTTTCTCTTGTCTACAGGGCTTACTGCTATTATTTCTGAAACTCCATTTTCTACTTTAGCTTCTATAATTACATTACCAACAGCATGCAATTTAAAATGAACATTCCATTCTTGCGGCCAGGAAGGAAACAGTAGAATCTTATTACCGGCGGTTTGTAGTAGCATTTCCTGAAGTCCAATCATACCTGATCCTCCCCAATTATGATCTGGAACCCAGTCAAATCCAGGACCCCAAAATGCTGGAAATTTCCTACCGGAATTGGCCAATTTTAGCTTCGTATATTTAGCAGCTTCAGCAGTAAATCCCAATCTGGCTGCAAAAATATTGTCCTGTTTCCACCCAATATGACTTCTAAAATTTTGTACATCAGGATCAAGTTTAAAGGTGTTCTTTGCAATTCCTAGATCAGGCTTACCTAATCCGTAAATTCCCCAAGGAAATACTGGGTATAATTGAGGAACTTCGGTATTATTTATTCGCTCCCAATTCTCAGCTGGTGCAATTACTTTTTGATTATTTATTTGTCGAAAACTAATAGGCGGTATTCTTTCTTTAAATTCCGACAAATATTTCTTTTGATTTTCTAATAGATATTCTTCTGGTAGACTTAATAACTTTTTTGTTATAACCTGTAAAGCAGCAATAGTAGAATTTGCATTATAAGCCATTTTGTAAGTCTCGGCAGCCGATCCCGGATACAACACAAGTTTACCTTGAGCATCGAGTTTTTTACTTCCTCGCTGTCCGGCAAGATACTGATAATGATTGTCGAAAAATTTTAAACTGCTCATTACCAAAGGCAGATATTCAGATATATCCTTTTTAATGTAGTAATGCTGATCCAACATCATCAGACAGAATTCTAAAATCGTATCCCATTGGTGCTCTAACCAAGCATTATATTGCAATCCTTGATCATAATCTTTAGGCCTATCCCATCCATATTCAGAGGGATTAGGTAAACCATAATTCTCTATTTGTTCGGTAAATGATGCTCCTCCATGACCCCAATAAACTTCAGATCGCAGTTCGGCGTTTTTCATCATTCGCTGATAAAATTTAAGTTGAGAAGGCATCATATCAAAATCACCACTTTTTAGCATAGGAAAGTAAACTAAACGCTGATTTTGTGCTGTCATGGTACCTCCTCCCCAATTTCTAAAATCTGGTGTAAAAGTATAAGTTGAATCTATATAAACTGGATCGTAAGTAAAAAGCCCGCCATTAAATTTAGTTGGATATTCACCATAGGCATTACAACCTAGCATATACCGAAAAAGTTGATAATTTTGTCCAATTTGATAAACTGAATCTTTTACTGCAGAATTTTTCTTCTGAACATATATAAAACTACGATCCCAAAACGCGTTCCACCATTTTATAGACTTAGAATGTGCAGTTTCTACATTACCTTTATACTCTTTTATTGCTTCAGATAAATCTTCTTTCCAATGATCTATATTTTGTATTTGATCTGTATAAAGTTGAACTTGAAGCTTCTGATTTTTTAAAGCTTTTCTACTCTCTAAACTATAGCCTTTAAAATTAGTATTTTGGTATTTTCCATAATAAACCCCTGATGGTTTAAAATTTTCTCCATGCAGAAAACCTCCGAATGTGAGATTTTTTAAAGGGTTCATCATCTTATTTTTAACAGCTTCCATTCCTTGTTGCTTCACCGCAACATCAAACACCGTAGAATCACGGTTACGATGATAAAATTGAATACCATCGTTATTAAAGTTTATAGAATCGGCATAAGTCAAAATGGTATCTTGAGGTGCCCACTTATAAGAATTGGCATTATTTGCCTTTCCTTTTACTTCTTTATCTTCGTGACGCCAATTTTCGTAAGATGCTGTTACCTTAGTTCTTTCAGCACTTTCTACTTCTAGATGAATTACAGGATTATAAACATCTATCCAAATTCTAATATTGGTGTCGCTATCACTAATCTCAATATAACCATCTCTAAGTTTTAACTCTTGTCTAAAACGTTCACTTTCTTTAAAAGGATTGGGTTCCAATTCTAATTTTAATCGCCCGAGTTTTAAAAATGTATTGTGCTCATCAAAAGTTCCACTTCTTGAAAAATATGCGAATATACTGCCATTTTCAACCCATACATTCATACCGATATCCCCACCTCCTACTGGCATAGATTCAGAACTATTGGTACTCTGGTTAGTCCATACAGGATTATAATCCCCTAAAGAAGGAATTTGCGCCTGTAGTATTGAACAGACAAAAAATAGTATTACAAATAATATATTTTTCAAATTTAAATTTTACCAGTCATCAGTTCTAAACGAAGAAATTGGTAACCCACCGTTACTCCATAGTTGAGCTTCTACAAAGTCATCAAATAAATATCGTACTGCTATTGGATTTTTAACTTCTGAAGAAGTAAGTACAACCGATTTTCTTCTTACTTCTGCCTTAGCTTTATGAAATTCTCTATCCTCACCAGCAAGCTCAAAACCAGTAACTTTTTGACCATGGGAAGTAATTCCGTTAGGAACCTTATTAAAAGAAACAATTATGCTATTCTCCTTGACTTCTATCGCATTTAGTTCGGGGCTTTCAAATTCAAAGCCTTCTAAACCATAGGTTTTAGCTAAAGCTAGATATGCCAATCTTTGACCGCCTTTTCTCTTCTGAGCAGGATGGATATTGTCTTTCTCACCCACATCTGTCAAAATTGCAATACCTGAATTTGTGATCTCTTTAGAAGCCTTTAATTGAGCTTCCCTTAGATACGCTGAATTATATTTTTCTACAATTGTATCAGGAGTAAATACACTATAATCAAATGGTGCAATTTGTGCGAAATAGAATGGAAATTCGTCCTGACCCCATTCTTCTCTCCAAGCATTCACCATTTTTTTAAATAGGTGCTTGTATTGAAATGGACGATCGTAATTCGATTCTCCCTGATACCAAATTGTTCCTTTTATTCCATAATTTATAACGGGCGCAAGCATGCCATTGTATAACGCGGTAGCAGTTCTATTGGGTTCGCCAATATCTTCCACCTCTTTCGGAATCGATATACTATCAAAATCTTCAAGCATTTTCTTACTCATCCATGCTTCTACATTCGATCCTCCGTAAGAGACATGAATTAGTCCTACAGGAATATCAAGAACATCATTAAGCAGAGAACCAAAATACCAGGCGGTAGCACTAAAGTTTCCTACATATTTGGGTGATGCTTCCTGCCAGTTACCCTCAAAATCATGTTTTGGCTGAATTTTAGAATCTCTAGGGATGGTAATCAGTCTTATCTTACTATTCTTTGAACTAATAATTTCTTCATTACCACCTTCCACCGGCTGCCCGGGAAAGCCTTTTAACGGCATTTCCATATTAGATTGTCCAGAACATAACCATACTTCACCAATCATAACATTTTGAAGAGTTTTGCTATCATTTCCGTTGCTGACATTTATGGTATATGGTCCTCCTGCTTTTGGCGTAGTTATCTTTAACTTCCATTTCCCTTGTTTATCACTTTTTACAGAATAGGATTTATCACTCCAAGAAGTTTGAACTTCATATTCCGAGCTATTTTTGCCCCAACCCCATATCGGCACCTCAGTTTCCTGTTGAAGAATCATATTATCAGAAAATAGCGCCGGTAGTTTAAGTTGGGCATTTGCTTGGATCGAAAGAAGAATAAATGTACTTAAAAGTATATATCGAAATAAATTCATTATGTTGATGACTAATATTTCCTAAATTTAAGAAATAGAGGATCTAAACCATCCTGCACCTACTTGTCACGATAGCTTTTTCAATCTGCTGAATGTTTTCTTTTCCTCCAGTGATTTGCGAGTAGTGAACCTGAAATATTCATCCAGGGACTAAATACTGCGGCAGCGAGACCAAGAGTAGCTAATTTTCCCATAACACCCGCAAGTCCGGAAGCCATACCTCCGTTTTGCATCCCTACTTCAAGTGCTACTGTTCGGCAGGAATCCTTATCCATTCCTAATAACCTGCTTAGACCATAGCCTAAAATGTAACCTAAAGAATTGTGTAATATAGAGGCAAATAATAAAAATAAGCCTATTGCAAGTAAGTTGTCCCTGCTGGCAGCCGTAGTTACTGTTGTAAAATAAATAATACCAGACATTGAAATTAGAGGCATAAAGCTCTGAATATTAGGGATAATTTTAAAAAGACGGTAGTAAATATTCCCGAATAATATAGCGCCTAGAATAAAGTTAGATAACTCAATTGATTCCATTGTTTGAGTTGAAAAATACTGCGATAGGTATTGCCAAAAACCAAAAATCATTGCAATTAACCATATGATTGACATAATGGAAATACTATTGACAACATTTCTAAAATAACCATAATCTTTTCGTAATCCATCAAAGATAAGTGCTGCACCTATAGGTACAATTACGATTTTTATTATTTGAAAACACATGTCCAGGAAGTTTATCTCAACATAGGTACCAGCAAGCATTTTCATCAAAAAAGGTGTCATAAAGGGTGCGACCAATGTAGCCATAGCAGTAAGTGTAATTGATAAGGTAAGATTGGCTTTTGCAAGATATACCATTACATTCGAAGCCAAACCGCTAGAGCACGAACCTATGAGAATTACTCCTGCAGCAATTTCAGGTTCAAAAACAAAAACTTTAGTCAATAAATAACCAATTATGGGCATAATGGTAAATTGACAAATAAGTCCTATCAGAACGCCCTTTCCCATCGTTCGTAAACCTGAGAAGTCTTTAATGCTCATCTGCGTTCCCATTCCAAACATAACCAATTGCACAACGACCAAAATGAGCCAAGGATTTCGTAAATCAAAGTCTCCCCAGCTTAAAAATGCGGTAGGGTACAACATTCCACATACAATAGCCGCCAGTATCCAAGCCGTATATTGATAGGTTTTTAATGTTTGTAATGAGCCCAATCCTATAGCAGTAGCAATTGCTCCCAGAACGGCTAAAGGATGAATAAATTCAACTAATCCTAATACCCATACTACTAGAGTCAGGACAATAGCTGTTATTCCTATCCACAAGGCGTACCAGTAATTTTTTTTCATACTAGAGAGTTCTGGCTAGAAATTCCATAGCCACTGGCGGACTCGCCAGAATAGGTACTTTTTTATCGGATTCATCAAGTTGTTCGACCACCCGAGCCATGGATGCCTGGGCCAGGAGAATTACATCTACTTTTTCAGCCAGTTCTTTTAAGGCTGCAGCAACTTTTCTATCATGCTCTTCCGGCCTTCCATCCATAAGCGCTTCGAAGGCGCCTTCACATAATTTAGAAGTCAATTCAATTTCTTTACCGGCAGCCTGAGCTCGGCGCCGAACCAAATCACTTGTTGGCTCTAGGGTTGTGGGAAGTGTTGCTACAACACCAATTTTCTTACCTTCTGCAACCGCTTTATCCGCCATTGGTCTATCTACTCTAAGTACAGGTACGGAAGTTAGGGCTTCTGAAGATTCTACTGCAGAACCAATCGAGGAACAAGTCACCATGATATAATCGGCACCGGCTGCTTCAGCAGATCCAATGTAGTTTACGACACGACGTGAGGTGTCCGGCGTTAATTCGTTGCGTTCAATTGTATTTTTAATAAGACTATCATCTACAATATTATAAACTTTAATATCCTTATCTTTCAAATAGGTATCTACAAGATCCTGAAATATCGGTACCAGTGTAGCCGATGTATGGATCAATGCTAATTTCTTACTCATATATCTATATTTTATAATTCTAGCTTCCCTTTCTGTAAATTCACGAAATAAGCGTTGCTACCTACCTGACCTCCTTTGAGGTTGATTTCCATTTTATCAACAGGAGAATCCTTCGCAAGAGCCACACATAACGGTGCTCCTTTATAAAGCGGCGCGATCATCTCTACCGCGTTAATTCCTAATTCTTTAGCGGTATAACTTGAAGTATCCCCACCTGCGATAACCAACCTTTGGACTTTCTTTTTAAACAAAACTTTTCTTGCAGTTCGTCCCAGAAGTTCTCCAAATCGCTGAGGCAGTTTCCTTCTCGATTGTAAATTATCCCAACCCAAATTTTCAGTTATTTTTTTGGTTTTTTCGAGTCTTGCGTCTTCGCTACCTATAGAGGTATGCAAAATAACACTGGTCCCACCTTTTAGTTGTTGAATGATCTTTTCGGAATACTTTTTTATAAAATCATTAATCTCACCTTCTAAAAATTCGGGTTCTATAGCAACTTCAGCAAAACCGTTTTTTATAGCGTAATTAATTTGAGCTTCAGTTACTGGGCTTACACTTCCTGAAAGCACGAGAATTGGATTGCTTTCTTTTAACTCTTGCCATTCTGTTCTTTCTGAAAATTTACCGCTTTGCTGCCAAAAATCACCTAATGCCTTTCCTACTCCTGAAGAACCTACGGTAAACAATGATTTCTCATTTTCAACTGAATTTTCCAAAAGCTCTCCCAGTATTTTCATTTGCTCCTCATAAATTCCATCAAAAAAAACCACGTTTTTTTCTTTAGAAATTTGATTTAACTTTTGCTGAAGATCTTTAATAGGTAATACCAGATCTAAAAGGTTGATTAATCCAGAATTGTAATCACATTGTAAAGCGAGGTGATCACGAAGGTCGCTTTTATTTGCAGGTGTCACAGGATGTTTAGACATTGATGGATGCTGATCTATTCTAAAAATCTCTCCTGAACTTCCAATACCCATTTGAGCAAACAAATTTCCAAAGGCCATGTATCTTCCAAGATGTGGAGCCGCAATTAAAATAGGTGTGTATTTGTTGCCGAATCGCTTAAAACCTTCTTTTATAGCAACTCCAATATTCCCAATTTCAGGAGAACTGTCAAAGGTGGAACAGACCTTATAATGAACATGGCGAGGATTTAAATCAGCAATCTTCAGAAAATCTCTATGTAATGTTTTACTCATTTCAGCTTTATCCAGTGAACGGGTCATTCCAGCAATACCTATGGCATCAAGATCATCAAACCTTGCTAATTCTTCTATGGTTGGCGGCTCCATAAAAAGTATGGTTTTAGCTCCAGCTCTGGTCATAAATTCCAGCGCATCAGTAGAACCGGTGAAATCATCACCATAAAAAACCAATAATAGCTTTTTAGATTTTGACATTACTTACCTCCAAATTTTTCAACTGACTGTCTAAATTCTTTATGCTCCTTAGCAGTTTCTACTAAAGTACTTCCATTAACTGCACCTTCCCAGGCTTGTTTTAATGCTTTAACACCTCCAGATGGGCCAGATGGGTGAGCCATAATGCCGCCACCTGCCATATAAAGAAGGTCTGTAGTATTTGTAAATTTATAAGTATCAAACGCCTGCCCACCCCACTGGCCAGAGGAAACCACCGGAAGTAAGTCCTCATGGTCTAAAAATTTTGAACTACACGATTTTATAGATCTGATCACCGATTCGTCAGATTCCCAGAATTTATTTCGGATACCGTTAACGTGCAATTGATCTACTCCCGCTAGTCGCCATAATTTGGCATAAGCGGGAAAATTTATTCCGAGTAATGGATGGCGGTTCATCATTCCCCAACCGTTACGGTGGCCATGTATAGATAACTCACCTTTATCAGCGATTGCTTTTACTCCCGCCCAGCCTAGGCTATTTATACTTAGCATAGCGGATGTTCCTTTATTCTCAAGAACCGTATCGTAATTTCTTTTTAAAGTTTCTAAATCCCCAGAAATATTAAATGCGTACATTACCTTCTTTCCACTTTTCTGCTGAAAAGAATTGATTTCTTTCATGACCAGTTCTACCCGATTTTTAAATGGGGAATTTGCAGAAGATGCCATGAGTTCATCATCCTTAATAAAATCTATCCCAGCTTCGATGAGTTCCCTCACCAATTTAGAAGTCTCTTCTGGAGCCATTCCGATACTGGGCTTGATTATGGTCCCAATCATCGGGAGTTCCTGTTTAACGCCCGCTAGATTTTTAGTTCCTTTTGCCCCGAAAGCGGGACCTCGAAATTTCTCAGTGTACCAGCTCGGCAATTCAAAGTCGTCTAGTTTTAAACCCGTAAACTGCCTTAATTCATAGAGATTTCCCTGCAATGTAGATATTAATGTGGGTATATTATCCTGGAAATTTTCCACAGACCAAGAAACACTTACTTTAGCTCTTTTGAATTCCGATTTATGAGTATCACCTGGAATACTTGGTCTATCAACTTTCTCGAGTTCTTCAATATTTTCTACTCTTGCTGCAAAACGTTCTTTAAGCTCTTTGGTTTCTCCTGGAACAGCAACGAAAGTTCCACTAGATTGTTCTCCTGCCAAGACAGCTGCGGCCTCTGATAAATTATAAGGAGTTTCAATTAAATAATGCGCTATGATCCGGTCCATTTATTGAGAAATTTAGCCTAAGGTCTAAATTTCATTGAAATCTTAAGAATTTGCATCCTGTCCTTACATGCGTCAGTTTATGTTTTCAAGAATTACAGGACCTAATAGACCGGCGGGCAGAAGGTCTTCCCCATCCAAACGGTAAGGAGCTGTCGTCCAAATAAGCCGTTCTTTTTCAGGCAGGTTGTGATCACCGATAAGTCGGTTTCGCCAGGTATTGGTAATTTTAATTTCAAGTGTGTTATTCCCTTTTTTAAGTAACTTAGAAATATTTATACGATGCGGAAAGGTCCAGACCACGCCTACATTTTCTCCATTTAGAAAGACTTCAGCAATATCAGAGAATTCGCCCAGGTTCAACCAAACATTCTTAGCGTTACTCTCAAACCTAAATTCTTTAGAGTATACAGCAGTTCCAGAATAATGTTTAATGCTGTCGTTACTAGATGTAGACCAATCAAAAAGTTGATTTATATCCAGAGACTTCTTTGGTCCATTATATTCTTTTGCAAAAGATAAATTCCATTGCTCATCTAGTTTTTTTATCTGCGTATAGCTATTCCAGTTTTGCCCCCTAGACACTTCGCTTTTTGAAGTATTCCCCTTAAATATTATGAATAAAGAGCCATTTTTACTGAATTTTAATGGAAACTCAGTTCTTTTATTTTCAATTTTCCAGTTTTGAAGTGCAGTAGTTTCATCGGTAACCGGATCATATATATAGGCTTTTTTATCAGTATTTCTTAGAGAGATATTCACTTCTTGTTTTTCTGAAGTTTGATTACTAAAAAAATAAATATCTTCCTCTTCAGATTTTCTATGATTCCATGCAAAACTTTCAGTTTTTTTTCGGCTTACATGGGGAAATAATACATCAGGCTCTATTCCTATTTGATTAAAATCTTTTCCAAAATAAGGCAATTGAATTACTTTCCCTTTTCCTATTTTCCAAATATTACTTTCTTCTAAATCTAAATCAGCTTTGTAGCCAGACCATATCTCATCAATTATTTCTTGCCATTGCTGCTTGTCTTTTGCATTTGAAAATCCAGATATCCTATTCGGTTTTTCAGCAACAAAAATTGTAGCACCATCTTTAATAAGTTGAAGTATTTTTTCTGCAACTTCTGTTGAAATCATAGCATTTGGAGCCATTTTTCTACCTCCAGGAAATAATAATGTTTTATACTGAATTTCTCCTTTAAATTGAATATTTCCATCGACTACTTTTGCATCATTAAGCAAGACATCTGGATTAAAAGAGTCGTATTTGTAGCCATTCATAAAATTCACCCAATCGTTCAAATTAGTTACATTTTTAGAATAGGTGACTTCCTTAGGCATCTTAGCGGTCGGTTGATCAATATTATTTAATCTCATTTCCTCAGAAGCTATACGTTCTTTTCCAAAAATATTCGGAATAAAAGGAAGTAGTCTATCTGGAAGCACAGCACGAGAAGGTAATTCTTCACCCGTAAAAACTGCTAGATCTATTACGGGTTTTCCTTTTTGAAGTTGGTATTGAACTCTGCGGCAATATTCTACCCAGGCTTCTCCGGGTTTCCACCAGGTCTGGTCTCGTTGAAAATAGTGACCTACACCGTCTAAAGTCATTCCTGGTTTACGATCCAACCATGGATTATGCACAAAAACATGATAAAAAAACCTGTTAATCCCAAGAGCAAAGTTGCGATCTGCCATAGGTTTAAGCAACTCAGGATCTTCATTCCAATCCATCCTAAGTTCTGTAAAAGCTTCTGCCTGAATAGTATTTTTACCATAAATATGACCTCCGGAAATAGCGTCCAACATATCATTCGGTTTGTCATGTGTTGGGCTTTTCAACCAGAATTCACCGCCTGGAAAATCAACATTTTTAAAATGCATCAACGCATCACTAACCATAGTTGGTGCTACATTTTCTGAGCTAAACTTTACACCTAGTTTCTCTGCTTCGTCATTTATAGTTCCAAAAAAATGATCAACTATTAATTCTGAAATTGTCTTACGAACATCATATAAAACCTGCTCTGAAGTTTCCTGATTTTGCATTGGAATACCAGCCATTAAAGGTAGAAATTCAATAATATCATATCCTCTTCTACTGTTGAACTCTTTTCTAAATACCTTACTCCAATTTTGACTGCCAGCTTCCCAACTATCAATATGCAGAATGCTTAGTACTTTAGGAACTAAATCGGCTCCAGCTATGTCTGCCGATTTCCCGAACCATTGTTGAAACTGAAATTTAATTGCCTCAGGGTCAAATTTATCTACTTCCAAACCCCTTCCTGCTCCTCCGGTCTCATTTTCCTGCCCGGTGGTAGTATGACCAAAACGTATAATCTTCCAATTTCCTTTTGGTGCGTTCCAATTTAAGTCGCCGTAACTATCAACATATTCAGAAATATCAATTATTTCATTTTCAGACAAATAATCCTCATTTTTGATATTGGTCGTTTCTGGACTAATTCTCCAGACCAATCCGGATTTGCCCTCGAAATTGCCTATTTTCGGCTGATTGGAAAGAATAATTTTACTCACCTTCAGGGACTGTTTCCATTTGGCTGCATCTAAATCTTCGGCTCCGGGCTCAGATCCTTCAGGGTCATATAAAAAACGAAAGTATTTAGCTGTTACGGGTTCTATACTATGAGTATAAGGAATCCCTGAGTCCTGCCAACCATGTCGCGGAGCTACCAATCGACCTAAATCTCTAAAATTCTCGCCATCATCACTTACCAAAACTCGAAGCCTCTGTGCTTGATAGTTGACACCCTTACTTTCTACCTGTATTGATTTGCATAGGAACGGATCATCAAATTCATACTGCACCCATCCTTTTTCGTATAGCTTAAACTCATCATTTTTAACAGGACTAGTTAAAAATGATGCATCGATATCTTCTTTACTTGAACTAACCAATGGAGTTCTAGAAATTGAAGTTTTTTCATCAAATTTTCTTAAAATAGCGAAGGTGGCGATATCTTCATAATAATTTTCGATTGCTTCGGGTTGCGGTAAACGTAGCTTAAGATTTGTTCCGCCCTTTAGAATTGTATCTTTCCAGACCACTTTTTGCATAGATTGTTCTGGCTCAATCCATGGACCTCCGGCTACCGCAAAACCATCTGCAGCGTGCATGGCTATTTGTAAATCGAGCCTATCTGCTTCTTCAATAGCAAAACCCACTAACTTCCAAAACTGATCACTTAATTGTAAAATAGGAGGATCTATAAGTGGGGGATCTGTCGGACCTTTAATAGTCATTAAATAAGCACCAGCAATTCCGGCTTCTTTCATCGCTTCTAAATCTGCCGTAATACCCTCTTTGGAATAAGCACTTTGCATCCAGTACCAATAAACCCATGGTTTAGAATTTTCATAGGCTAAATCTTTCTCCTGAGAGAACGCTAAGTCCATAGAAAAGGTTCCTAAAATGAATACAATAAGAAGGATACTTTTTTTTATCATTAATAACCGAATTTTCTTAATATGTTTTCCAAACCTCCATTATCATTAAAAGGGATTAAATAGAAACTATAATCATAATTTTTTGATGGAATTTGATATTTTTCCATAGGTTGTCCTACTTGAGACCAGCTGTCATTGCCTCCAACACCCATTTGAATCAGGTCTATATTTAAGGTAATAAATCCAGGATTTTTCAGATCTGTAGTATGACTGGCTTCATTTAAATTTTCTTGGGTATAAGGCCAGGCGCTCATACTAAGTGCTTCCTGCTCAGAGACAACTAGGAATCCTTTATCTCGTTTAGGAGAGGTTAAAGCCATCCAGCGAACATCAGTCCTATTTCCATTTTCTTGAGGCATTACATAAGGTTCTATAAAATCCTCAAGCTTTTCTGAATAACGACCAATAGTAAAACCATGATTTCTATCGATATAATTCTCTACTGGGCCTTTACCGTACCAGCTTACTAAATCAAAAGTCTGTTGAATCCCGAGCTGCATTCCTACTTTAGGAATATTGGGTAAGGCCTCTGATGCGTTTAGAGCATATTCAAGTTTAATCACTCCCTCAGGTAAAATTTTATAAGTAATCTCTACAGATGCACTGTCTTTTATTACCTCGTAAGTGCTCGTGATCGTTGATCCTACGCCTCCTAAACTAAGAATAAAATTTTTCAGAATTGGTTCAGCTTTATACCATTGTTTAAGAATCTTATTCGGCTTCCAACCTTTTCGATCATTATCAGTAAGTGGGCGTACAAAATTCGGTAATAAGGGAGCAAACACCTGCTCGTCTCCATTTACAGTCCACGACGATAACGCTCCGTTTGTTTTATCGAATACAGCTTTAAATTTTGAAGATTGAACCACTGCCTTTTCGGCATCTTCTGAAACACTCACATCTAGTTTTTCTGAAAGATCAGTTCGAATTTCAGGTTTTTTCTGAATCATAAATTGATCTGAAGCTATTGTATATCCTGACTCAGCCCAAAGTTTATCTTCTTTGGTTTTGAATTCAATATTTAATAAATATTCAGAGTTTTTATTCCGTTTGGGTAAAAAGGACTTTAAACTGATCATTTTTGAATTACCCGGCTCAACATCTAAGGGGTTAAGAATCTCTTCTTTAATAACTTTACCGTTTTCTAATAGAATCAAAACGGCATCATAAACAGATAAATTTTGAACTGAGCTACGATTAGTGATTCGTAGTTTATTATTATCCACTAAACTACTAGTCACGGGCTGATAGACCCATTTATTCTCGTACATCGCAGCTTTTGGCCTGCCGTCTGATGCGACGATTCCATTAATATTGAAATTTCCATCATGAAGCTTCTCTCCATAATCGCCTCCATAAGCGTAAAATTCTTCACCTGTTTCGGGATCTAATTTTACTAAGCCCTGATCTTTATAATCCCAAATACAGCCACCAATAACTCTAGGAAGCGATCTAAATTCGTCCCATAATTCTTTTAAATTTCCAGTAGAATTTCCCATAGAATGAGAATACTCCACAAATAAGATTGGACGATCATCTGCCTGCTTATCGACAAGAAATTTTGGAGTAAATACACCAGGATAGAATCGACTTACAATATCTACATAAGACTTATCCTTTGGGTTTTCAAATCGGTGCGAATGATCTCCTGTAGAAGGATACCCTTCATCTTGAGGATCTAAATAACCTTCCAGCCGCGGATCACCCTGAGCTGGCTCATAATGAACGGGCCGGGTAATGTCAAAATCATGTACCCATGCGGCCATAGTAGCATGATTCGGTCCTGTCCCAGCTTCATTACCCAAACTCCAGAATACAATACTTGGATGATTTTTATCGCGCTCCAACATCCGCGTCATGCGCTCCATGTAAGCGTGATTCCATTCCGGATCATTACTCAGCTTGCCGCCGATTCCATGGGTTTCTAGATTAGCTTCATCCATCACCATTAAGCCATATTTATCACATAACTCGTAGATATAGGGATCATTTGGATAATGACTAGTTCGAATTAAATTGAAATTAAAGCGCTTTATGGTTTTAATATCTTTCTCCATATCTTCCCTACTTAGGGATTTTCCTTTAATCGGATGATGATCGTGACGATTTACTCCATACACATAAGTTTCCTTACCGTTAATAAGTAATTTGCTATTCTTTTTAGAAAATTCGATAGACCGAAATCCTATCTTTGAAGATTTCACTTCAGAAATTTCTCCTTTTTCATCTTTTAGTATCAATAACATTGTGTAAAGGTTTGGAACCTCAGCACTCCATTTTTTTGGTTCTTTGATCATTTTTTCAAAAAAACCAAAACGCACATTATCCAATCTTGGATAACTTTCATTGATAATCTCTGAAACTGCTGTATCCAGTACCTTGTCGAAAACGGGTTTATGATGATCATCATATAACTGAACTTCCAACCGGTAATTTATAATAGTATCACCAGTCAAATTTTCAACTTCAGGTCTTAATTGAAATAAAGCATCTTTATATTCTTTATCCAATTTGGCCTGGAAGAAAAAATCTTCTATATGTAGTTTGGGTTCGGCCATAATAAAAACTTCTCGCTGAATACCACTTAGTCTCCAGTGGTCTTGATCTTCCAAGTACGCTCCATCACTCCAGCGTAGTACCTGAACTGAAAGTGTATTATTCCCCTCCTTCAGATAAGGCGTTATATTAAACTCTGATGGTAAAAAGCTATCCTGCCCGTATCCTAAAAACTTTCCGTTGAGCCACACTTTAAATGCTGAACTTACCGCTCCAAAATGTAGTGTGATGTTTAAATCTTTCCATTCAGCTGGAACTGTAAAATTTCGTTGATACGATCCTACCCCGTTTGTATCTTTTGGAACTAATGGTGGATTGATAGGTCGAAAAGGATAAACTGCACTTTTATAAATCGGAATATCGTAGCCTTTTAATTCCCAATTTGAAGGAACTTCAATTGTATCCCAATTTTCAACTTCTGATACATAAAAGTCTGCTGGTGCTTCTTTAAGGTTCACTGCATAATTAAAATTCCATTGCCCATTCAACGTTTTTAACCGACTTTTATCTCGATCACCTTCTAGAGCATCTTCAATAGTACGGTAAGAATATGATGTAACTCTTGCCGGTTCACGATTTATACTTGTAACTAATGGGTTTTCCCAGGGATTAGGTTGATGTAAACCGGGAATTTTTGGAATTCCTGCAGCCTCTCCAGTTACTGTTTGTGCAGAAAGAGGAAGCCATAGGCAACTAAATACTATAATTAGAAACTTTTTAGTCTTTTTTATTTTCATCTGGCGCTACAAAATGAATATCACTTTTACCTAAATCTTTTGATGTTGCTACCGCAATACCGCGCTGAAAAGGTTTATTAACCGCGCAATAAAAATGATAAACCACGCCATCATGCTTAACAACAAAGGATTTATGTGCGAACGACTCGTCATAAGGCTCAGAAGAAGCTATAAGATCTTCACCCTCCCAGTCCTTCCACTTTATCAAATCATTAGAAACTGCAAATCTGTTAAAAGCTCCTTCCTTCCAAAAGGCTCCAAAATAGAACATTACCCAAGTATCATTTATTCGCTGAATATAAGGATCTCCTGAAATTCCTGTATGATGATTTATAAGGGGCTCGTTGCCATATCTTTTCCAGTTTTTCATATCATCTGAAACTGCCATTGCAATTCGTTCTGCGCCACGAGCAGGATTTAAACTATCTCCGCGAGCATTATAATACATTATAAATTTGTGACCAGTTTCTCCTTGAAAATCACGGATTACGGATTCTTTATACATGGTGCTATTGTCGTACCACTTAACATCGTCGTCATTAGGTGTAAGAATAGGTTCTGGTAATCTTTTAAATTCCACAGGTTCATCCGGAACCTTATCGGTATAAGCCATGCCGAGAGATAGCGTTCCGGCTTCGTAACCTTCACTGTCTCCTCCAAAATAACTCATCCAGTATTTATCTTCATAACTTGTCCATTTGTAACTTCCGCCCCAGGTGGGATCTTGCAATGCGATGTAGCCAGCTTTCTGATTTCGATCCCATTGGGTAGTGTCATTAGAAAAAGACATTACTTTACCCAAATGTTCCCAATCTAGAAGATTCTGGCTTTTTGCCATCCAAGTTTCGTAACCTCTACCATCGTAAATTAAATAAGTCATGTACCAGGTGCTATCTATTTGATAAACACTGGGACAATCCATTTTATAGGAATTATTTTCTGGAACCATAACCAAACCATACTTGTATGGGGTTTTTATTTCTTCATAGATTTCTTCCATTACCGCGTCGGTAATTTCTCTCTTTTTATAAGATTCTTTCTCAGGTTTCGCAGAACAGGATATTAGAAATATAAGAACTGTTATTACCAGAATTGAATTATTGTATTTTTTCATTTACAGATAGTTAGACTTAAAAGATAAGTAACAATGCAATATAAGAAACGAAAAGGTTATCGCTATCCTGTACTTACGTGAATTCCTCACTTCCAACAGCGATCTGCGAACTTTAAGAATTGCTGCCAATCGTATTCTTTAATGTCATGTGTACCGGAGCGAATATGATACCCCATTCCTTCTTTAAAAACTGGACTATCTACATGAGGAAATTGAGTATTTTTGAAGCCTTCCATTTCAAATAAATTGTAAACCGAAGACGCATGCTTTAAAGATAGAAACTCGCCTTCGGAATCAGATCCTGGATCTCCTTCTGCACTGCCAACGTAAATAGGTCTTGGTGCGACTAACGCAAGAACCATATGTTGATCAAAAGGTAAATTTTCTTCATGTTCATTAAATTGACTAAAACTTTTACTGAACCAATGCCGATTTCCTTTGTTAAGTCGCGCAAGGTTTTCACCTACTTTTCTTTTAGATAGTGCCGCGCCTCCACCACCAGATTCGTTACTTATGACCATCCCAAAACGCTCATCGTTCGCACCGGCCCAGATCGCTGCTTTTCCCATTCTTGAAAAGCCGAAAATACCGATTTTGGTTTCATCAATATCGTTATCTATTTCAAAATAATCCATACACCTACTTAATCCCCACGCCCATGCTCCCATGGTACTAAAATTATCATCACGACTCTGTAATTTTGGATACAATGCATGAATTCCGTTTTTAAAATCATCATAGTAATCAGGATCAAGATCGCCTGCATAAACGGTGGCAACTCCATATCCTTTGTCCAGTATCATTTCTATAGGCCACCTGCTAGAAACCGCACCCCGAGATCTTTCAGTTGGATGATTTTTTTCTGAACCTCCAGCACCTATCCAAACCCATTTATCAGAAAGGCGAATCGCAAGATCTTTATTAATGGCGTGATTTCCTTGGAAATTCAATCCTAAAAATACCGGTACAGACTTATTCATATTTTTAGGTAGATAGATTAATAAATCTAGTAAATGGTAATCGGTTTTCCCTGAAATATAAACAGCCACCTGTTTTCGAATAGCCTTACCTTTCAATGCATTTTCTGATTGATCAAAAAGTACAAATTTGAGTTTACCAGGAGCTTCGGGTGAGGTTCCGTACATTAAATTTTTCACCATTTCTAGGATTTCTGGTCGTCGTATATTTTCCCATTTTTCAACATTATTTATTTTAGTGCCGTTTTCTGATAGTAGCGGGTCAGGCAGTTTTAGTCCATTAGACTTTTTATTTTGGGCAGTTATGTTGAAAATAGCGCCTAAAAAAAGTACTGTTAAAAAAAGCATTCTCATATCAAACCCTTTCCTTCTAGTTTTTTCTTAAGACTATAATATTTCTGAAGATCAATCTTATCTTGGGACCTTTTTTCTTTTTTCCTTATACTCTTCGGTTCAGAATTTTTAAGGATATCTTTTACCGTCACCTTAATTTCTTCATCTAATCCTAACGTGGTATCTAGCCAATGAAGATTTTCGTCATTTTCCGTATTTAGTCCTCCAAAATGAATATCTATTATATTATTATGTTTTGTTAAGATAACAGTTAAAACACCTTTATTCAAAGCCGCGTTGAAAACTTCGCCTTTTACTTTTAATTCAAAACCTATCATACTATTTTATAATTCAATATTTATACTTCTAATAAAGAGGGATTTATCCCGCCTTCCTTACTTGAAATGTAAGCCGCTTCTACTGCAGCCATGGTATGAATACAATCCTGGACACTATTATCAGGTATATATTCTAGAATCTGTCGCGCTGTAATCATTTCTTGCATGGAACCTATAAATGCATGGGGAAACCAAGTTCCTTCAACTGGTTCATCCTGCCAATCTTTATGCTTATCGAATAAAATATATTCGAATCTATCCTTACTTCCATTTGGATAATTTTTGAGTACGCCAATTTCAATTCTCACAGCTCCCCTTGTTCCTTCAATTTTAATGAAAGATCGTTGATATTTTTGAGCATAACCATGATTGTGATTTGTCAAAATATTCGCTCTTTTGTACGCTCCATAATCCATTATGATACTGGAACGAACCTGAGCTAATTCCTTACTTTCTGGATGTTTAATGGACTTAGCATATACTTTTTTCGGATCGCCCATAAATGATCTAACCAAATCTATATAATGAATACTATGATATAGAATTTCCATTCTAGGTAAGGATTTTAGAAAATCCCATAAATGCCATGGGGTAAATACATTTACATTAATTTCGATATCATGAATTTCTCCAAGTTTTCCATCGTTTATCAATGCTCTTGCTTTACTTATATAAGGTGCATAACGTAACTGAAAGTTAATTCCGGCTTTTAAATTTTTTCTTCGGCATAGTTCCAAGATTTTTTTAGCCATCTTCAAGTCTTCACCCATAGGCTTTTGAATAAGTATTACTGAATTATTTGGGATTTGCTCTAAAATTCCAAGAA
Organism: Zunongwangia endophytica; assembly: GCF_030409505.1. Taxonomy (NCBI): domain Bacteria; kingdom Pseudomonadati; phylum Bacteroidota; class Flavobacteriia; order Flavobacteriales; family Flavobacteriaceae; genus Zunongwangia; species Zunongwangia endophytica. Next base: position 1,855,911 of record NZ_JAUFPZ010000002.1, read on the forward strand.
TTTCCTTTCCAGGAACAGCCAGGTCAAAAATTGACCTATCATCAAAATCTTTAATTGCATCAGTAACACTCTCATAAACAGTACTAATCTCAAATTCTTCTGCAAGTTTTTGAGCCTTAGTAATATCTATATCGAAAATTCCTTTCACCTTATATCCTGCAATTTTATATGCAGGTAAGTGTGCATCCTTCACAATACCACCGCCCCCTATGCTAATGATTTCAATTGCTTTTTGTCTCATGTCGCGTTTGAATTTCCTACAGTTAATGAAAATACTGCGAATAATAGCACCAAAATAGCCAACGCTAAAACAAAAATAGTTTTCTTTCTAGCATGCGTCCATTCTTTTAAAGCAAGCCCTGCAACCATACTAAACAATACAAGCATAATCATGTGTATAGCCCAACTAGTAAATTTATATTGTCCCATCCTAACATGACCTAGTCCATAAAAAAAGAATTGAGAATACCACAAAAAACCGGTAATAGCTGCTAAAATATAATTGAGGTTTAATTGTGGTGATTTTGAAAGCCGATACTCTCTCCAAGTTTTGTTTTTATTATGCAAAAAAATACAATATACCGCGGTTGTGATAAAAGCACCTGTATTAGAAAATATGTAAACTACATTAGTCTGAAAAGTTCCCGCACCATGCTCAAAGGCTATATCTGCTATAGGTTCACCCTGATCTATTGCAAAGCCATAAAGAGCAGATAAAACTCCTGCAAGAATACATAATGGTAAACCCTTCGCCACTGAAAATGTTGTGCCTTTATTTCCATTAATTCTTGAAAGGTCTATTTCTTTGAATCTACCAGCAACACCACAAAATGCAATTCCTAATATTCCCGAAAGCATTCCCATAATAATCCATTGGGAACCTGATTGGGACAGAACCTCTCCCAGTTCTCCCTTCACTAATGGCGGTAACAAAGTTCCAATCACACAAGAAAGCCCTATGGAGATTGCGTAAGTAAGTGAAAAACCAATGTATTTTATTGCTAATCCAAATGCGGTACCTCCAATGCCGTATGCTAATCCCAGTGCAAAGGCTTTCCACATAGCATCTTTAGGTGCTTCCTGCAATACTTGTAGTAATTCTGGAATTGTTATCCAAGCAACCAAAATTGGAAGTAGGAACCAACAAATAAAAGCCTGTGCTAACCAATATGTTTGCCATGACCAATTAACAACTTTCTTCTGTGGTGTATAGCATAAGGCTGCAAAAGCAGCTCCTACGGCATGAAAGGCTATTCCTCCTACTACACTCATACATTTATAATTTTTAAATTATAGAAAGAATTAGGATTATTAAGGTAAATCATCTGCTGTTCTTCTTTGTTTAAAATATCATTTAGGGTTTCTTCATATTGCTTCCAGGTATAAGAATAGTTTCCGGCTAGTAATGAAACTGGCCAGTCTCCACCCACCATACATCTATTAATACTGAAGTGGTCAATAATGAATTCAATATAGTCTGAAATATCTGTTTTACTCCAAGTATTCAGTTTACCTGAAGTAGTACCCAAACCAGAAATTTTCATATGAAATTGAGGATTTTTAGCTGCCTCTTTCATTAGTATTCCCCACGCTCCGAATTTCAATTGATCTTGAATGGGAGGCTGATTTAAATGATCAAATACCATTTTTAATTTGGGCACTTTTTTGCTAACTTTCATTGCCACTTCAATATGCTTTGGAATTACTCCCACAATATCAAAGGGTAAACCATACTTAGCAAGAATCTTCAAACTCTCGATAACTTTATTTTGAAGTAACCATTCGGGATCATTTTCATTATGAATAAGATGCCGTACACCTTTAAAAAAAGAATTGTGCAAATAGATATCTTCAAGGGATCTTCTGCATTTTTCTGGATTATCAAGTGGAAGCCACCCTACAACTCCTTTAATCCAATCGGTATCTTCAGCAACCTTCAACATCCAATCTGTATCCTCAAAATTATTTGCCGCTTGCACTAACACCCCATATTTCACATTAGTTTTGAATCTTTCAATTTCTAATTGTTCCAGTGAATAAGTTTGATTCAGAATTGAAGCATCTCCCTTCAGCCATTTATATTCTGCTTTTTGTAAATCCCAAATATGAATATGTGTGTCGATAATGTTCATTCGCTATGGCTATAGATTAAATTCTCTGGCAATTGAATCATTGTGCTCTCCAAGAAATGGTGCGCCAACTTCAGAATTTAGTTTTTTACCATTAATTTTAATGGGGCAGCGTGTTGTTCTTATAGTCTCGCCTTTACTGGTCTTCACACTCATTTCCATATCCAATAATTTATAACCTTCTTCCTGCCTCAATTCTTCCATACTAAACACCTTTGCACACCAGACATCTGCTGGTTCCAGAATATTTAGCCAATGTTGAGTAGTATTAATTTTTAGATGATTCGCTAGAACCGCTTTTATCACATCTCGCTTTATAAACCACTGTTTAGAATCACTGAATTTCCCCAGCTCTATACAGTCTAAGAGCTCAGCCAGTTTTGGAATACTACCCATAGCAAGCGCTAAATATCCATTCTTGGTTTTATACACTCCGTAAGGCGCTCCAACATAGGAATGCGCATGATTTTTTTCACTTCTTTCTGGTAGCTCCTCACCATCATTAAGGAAAGTGGTAAAGACTTCAAATTGGAAGTCCAGTGCAGATTCTAGCATACTAACCTGAACAAGACTTCCGTTTCCAGTGTTATCCAGTTTTACCAATGCTGCGAGAATACCCTGAGCCAGATGTGTTCCAGCAAGAATATCAACTACGCTTATTCCCATAGGTGTAGGCAATTTTGTGCTTTCCCCATTTAAATATGGTAAACCGGTAAGTGATTGTAAAAGCAGATCCTGACCAGGTAATTTTTTCCATTCTCCTTCATCGCCATAACCACTAATGGAAGCATATATGATCTTTGAATTAATTTGCTGTACCTTTTCGTAAGAAAATCCTAGTCTTTCCATAACTCCAGGCCTAAAATTGTGCATAAGCACATCTGCATTTTTGATTAATTTTGAAACCCTATTTTTATCCTTCTCATCTTTTAAGTCTGCAGCAAAACTTTCTTTATTTCTATTTATAGTGTGAAATAAAGTAGATTCATTAGCTATTTTAATTTCTGAAACATAAAGTTGTCTACAAATATCACCTGAACCTTTTTTCTCAATTTTAATGACACGCGCACCAAAATCGGATAAACGTAGACTAGCAGAAGGTCCCGAAAGAAACTGCGAGAAATCTATAACTGTTATTCCTTCCAGTAACTTCATGAATGCTCCGGATTTAAATTGAATTCTTTTTTAATAACTTCATTATCTGCACCTAAATCTGGCGCGGGAACAGATCCCCACATAATCTCAC